>JAGWBU010000013.1:0-26639 GCA_021295735.1 Candidatus Poribacteria bacterium
ATAGCTTATTGGACGATTATTTACGACATCAACTCTCAAATCCTTCAATAATCTTCAAGACTGCGTAAGTCCTGATTTAAGAACTCTTGGAGCGTGGCATGCAGCCGTTGGGATGTAATTTGCTCATCTGTTGGATTGTCTGGATTATCATTTTCCCACTCGCTTCGTTCAATTCCCATCGTGTAAACCGGTACGTCTACATCAGTATAACCGAGGTATTGGAATCCCACATTTTCAAAACATGTGATTGCAGCATCGTTATCAGGTGAAACCTGTAAGGTGATATGAACAGCATTCAACTCCTCAAACGCATAACGCACTGCCTCCGTAAGAGCGTCCATTCCGTAGCCGCGAGCGCGGTAACCAGGTCGAATGATTACAAACTTCACAACAACGACGTCAGCGTTGCATCGGAGAAGCATAAACCCCAGCAGGAGTCGCGTGGTGTGTGTTTCAATTGAAAGTGCATGGGTTTCTACATCCTCTGTCCAACGTTGCCAGTCCTCTACAAAGATTTCAAACGATATTTTTTGTGTATATAGCATACCCCTCATATCGGGTAGATTTATCCATCCCCAAATTCGGCGTAGTTCATTTTGAGTTGTTGAGCGGAGTAGGATTCCACCATGTTGGAGGCGCTCTAAATTGTGCAACTCACTCCGCAAACTCTCCAGCTGCGCTGAATGCATGTCAACTTGCGCTTCCGCTGCACGTACCTTTCGCAGACTTGGGCTTTCCATGAACTGTGCTCGCTTCAGACGATTCTGAAAATATATGAGTTTTTGCTCGGTTCTATCAATAATCTGCTGCAATCCATGAATGACACTTTTCCATTTTTCCGGATCAGCGTCTGCGTTTCCGTTCGGTTCGGTTTTTTCGTTTGTTATCTGTATTTCGCTCATATCTTCCTTCTGTGAATCCAGAGATACGTAAGTAACTTTCATATCGGAGAGAATTGATATTACCTGTTTTGACTGCCTGTTTAACAGCACACGCTGGTTCGTGGTGGTGTGTACATGCAGCAAATTTACACTCCGGGATATAAGGACGCATCTCCGGAAAATGAATGTCTAACCCTTGTTCATCGTCAATTTCAAGTAATCCGAGCGTTCGGATACCAGGTGTATCTGCGACGAACCCTCCAAATTCAAGTGGTAACAACATGACTTCTGTAGTGGTATGTTGTCCCTTGTGCATACGGGAGTCTACCCCACCAATACGCAACTGTAGTCCAGGTTGTAACGTATTCAGTAAGGAAGATTTTCCCACTCCGGATGAACCGACAATTGCTGAAATTCTATCCCGCATAACTTCACGTAAGTTATCGATCCCAAAACCTGTTACGATGCTTGTGTAAACAACTTTATATCCTAATTCTTCGTATAAATTGAGTTCGCGTTGAACATTCTCCAATTTTGCTAAATCCATTTTGTTAATACAGATCACGGGGTCTATATTTGAGGCTTCTGCAGTGACAAGGAATCGATCAAGCATCCGCAATTTGAGTGTTGGGTGCCGTGCTGCGAAGATGATTAACAGCATTTCAAGATTAGTCACAATAACTTGTCGCCTACCGTCCATGCGTGTTCGTCCGAATTGGGTTTGCCGTGGTAAGCATTCCTCAATATATCCTGCGTTCATTGTAGAAGACGAGGGAGAAATACGAACACGGTCACCCACGGCAACCAAATCAACGTACGGCATCTCTTTTGTTTCATTGAGACGACGTTTTTCAGCTTCAATAAGATGATGGCGCAACGTACAGGTATAGCACCGATTGCCAATCTGCACTTCGTATGTACCACCACGTGCTTTTATTATAATGCCTTCCATAGTCATCATAGCCAGCCAAAGATAGTATTTATTTTTCCGGCTTCCGCCAGATAATCCGTCCACGCGACAAGTCATAAGGCGAAAGTTCAACGGTAACCTGGTCTCCCGGCAGCACCCATATTTTATGCTTCATCATTTTTCCAGCAAGGTATGCTACAACTTTGTGACCATTCTCTGTCAACTCCACAGTAAATAGGTTACCCGGTAGAGATTCTAAAGCTATCCCTGGCACACGGATAGCTGAATCTTTTGTTGATTCTAAACTTTCCTGTCTTGTGTTTTCCCGCGTTATGTCTTTTCTTTTCCTCTTTCTATTGCCTTTCATCTTTTTACTTCCTTCTATTTAACAAGTCGTTTCAACGTAAATGCGCAATTCAATCATTTGCAGATTATTTGCTAAGACGTAAATTCTCGGCGTCGATTCCTAAAAACACTACGTACCTATGATTCATTATGTGATGGATTTTATGGACAGGTGCGAATGAAGAATAGGTTGTTAATTCTTAAGTAGTTTTGCCTTAACACATTATTGGATGCACTTTTTAAAGTATTCAAGACGCATTCACTTAATTTTCAATAAAGATTTATAGAAACCGTGGTAAAAGGTTCAGGTGCACAAAAAATTGGGGACAGAGGATAAACCTCTGTCCCGTCAGAAAGTGTGCGACACTTAGTGCCACACCAAAGGGCGTAACACTAAGTGCCACACCTCCTCTGATTTGCTAACATAACAAATACCTCCTTTTCCGCAATTCAGCGGTAATAGGATACCATTATCAAAAAATGATAATGATTCACCTATACACATTTTCGGATGCACTTTTGCATAGTATTGCGAAAAAAAATAAAAAAAACTTTTTTCGATGGATCGGAAATCAGCAGATCGCGTTGTGCCTTCTGTTTTCAAAGGGAATTCGAAAAAAGTCGTCAATTTCACAATAAAGTGCTATAATGTTCATTGAGAACTTCTTTTGATAATGATTAAGCCTACGCATTTCACCAAAGCGGTTCTTTTTCTATTATACTGTTTTGAACTCAAGTAAAGGAGAATAATATGTACAAGTGTGCAATTTTAGGGTGTAGAGGACGTGCCCGCGCCCATGCCCGCGCTTATGCTAATGTTAAAGGTGGAAAACTCGCCGCTATCTGCGATATGAAGGAAGACCTACTGAACGGATTCGGTGACGAATTTGATATAGATGTCCGCTACACCGACCTTGATGAGATGCTCTCCAAGGAAAAGCCAGATTTGTTACATATCGTGACCGCACCGGTGATGCGCGGCACAAATGAACGGATTCGGTATCCATTACTAAATCAGGCTTCAGAACACGGTGTACCAGCAGTGGTTATTGAAAAACCGATTGCTGTTGAGAGTGAAGACTGGCGGCAAATCTACGAACTCTCCAAACGCACCAAAACAAAAATTGCTATCAACACACAACTCAACTTTCATCCCAAAAACCTTGAATTGAAACAAGATGTTTTAGAAGGTAAAATAGGTGCGATTAAATTTATTGAAGCAAGCGCGCGTAACCCACCCGTAGACCAAGCACCACACGTGCTTCAGTTAGTCTCCTCCTATATTGACAACTCCCAACCAGTAAAGGTGATGGGACAAATCGCAGGCGCGGGTAATTTGGATAGCGCACAACCTTCACCAGCAAATGCTACCGGGTTAGTTACTTACGAAAACGGTGTACAAACCTCTGTCGCCTTCGGCCCGAAGATGGCACCGCGTGTCCTACCGGAAACAGGGAGTAGTAGACATAAGCGCGTTTGTGTATTTGGCGAAAAAGGGTTCGTCCACTGGCGTTTTGAAAGTTGGGAGCGTTACACACCAGAAGGTGGTTATGAAGGTGGGGACCTTAGTTACGGTGACCAAAATGCTGTCGCGCAAACCAATTTAACAGAAGCTATGTTTGATTGGTTGGATGATGAAAGCAAGGTTCACCCGACAAACCTACCGCAATCCCTTGCCGAATTCAATCTGCTACTCGGTATCTATTATAGTGGTTTAACTAACACCGTTATCGAACTGCCGTTTGATCCACCAGACGGACTAATGGACATGTTTAGAGAACGTCTTAAATAGTGGTAGTAGGCACACTCCACTGTGCCGTTCACTCAAAGTATTTTAATGAATGTAGACATACATAGGTATTTTCTCTAAAGTTAGTGTGTTTGTAGTCGCGCAATTCATTGCGCCTCTTACACCTCTTGTGGGAGGGGTTTCCAACCCCGATTACTCTCCCAACGGTAGGGGCGCTTTGTAAGCGCGCTTTTGAAAAAGGAACTTTCCTCGTGAATAAACTCATCTACATGGACAACCATGCAACAACACCGATTGCGCCCGAAGTGTTAGATGCGATACTACCGTATCTAACGACACACTTCGGCAATGCCGCAAGCACACATCCATTCGGCGTTACTGCCAAAAATGCAGTGGACAAAGCGCGGCATCAAGTTGCAAATCTGCTCGGTTGCCTACCAGAAGAGATTATCTTCACAAGTGGAGCGACGGAATCGGATAACCTTGCCATCAGAGGTGCTGCTTACACCTATGAAGATAAGGGGAATCATATCATCACCAGCACCGCTGAACATCACGCTGTCCTTGATACATGCCACGCTTTAGATACAGGGGGTTTTGAAACCACATATCTGCCGGTTGACAAATACGGAATGGTGAATCCCGACGATGTAAAAGCCGCAATTACTCCAAAAACTATTCTAATGAGTTTTATGTACGCCAATAACGAAGTAGGCACTATCAACCCACTTCGTGAAATAGCCAACATTGCTTCAAAGCATGGAGTGCTGTTTCATTCAGATGCGGTACAAGGTATCGGTAAACTTGAATCGAATATGGATGTATTAGGGCTTGATATGGCGTCAATTACCGCACATAAGATTTATGGTCCAAAAGGTGTCGGTGCGCTTTACATTCGAGGTGAAAAACGGCTGAAACCACTTTTCTACGGCGGCGGTCAGGAAGCAGGTATCCGACCAGGTACACTGAATGTGGCAGGGATTGTCGGTTTAGGTGCAGCGTGCGAAGTGTGTCAAACTGCGATGGAGATCAAAACGGAGGAAAAAGTAGTTAGGCCTTTACGCGACACACTGCACCAGAAATTAGTATCTCAGTTAACGGATATCCACCTCAACGGTCATCCCGAAAAACGTTTACTGGGAAACTTGAATCTCTGTTTCGCGGGAGTGCAAAGCCATGCACTTTTGATGGGACTCAAGAGTGTTGCCGTATCAACAGGTTCAGCGTGTGATTCCGAATCTGTTACGCCATCGCACGTATTAGTCGCAATGGGAATCCCAAATGATTTAGCGTTGACAACTATCCGTTTCGGTTTAGGACGTTACAACACAGCAGAAGAGGTTGACATCGTGGCTGATGAAGTAATAAAGGTAGTTAATCGGTTACGTGCCTTAGTGCCTGAATAGCAAGACGTAAGGGTGTGTAAATATATTTGCATTAACCATGCCATTTTCTTGTTGGAGGGCTTTGTAAGCCCGATAAATCCAAATCAACGCAGCATGCGCGTATGGCATGCTGCCAAATCAACGCCAAATGCGCATAAGGCATTCATAGCGTTGATTTACTCCAACAAAAGAAAAAGTATTCATGCAAAAAACTTTACATGCCCAAGACGTAATACTATGTTGCAGTTTCTCTTGTTTAACGCTTCTTTCGTAGGAGCGACCTCCCGGTCGCGACTTTCCAACTAAAATGGGCAAAAACCGAAAACTCCGCAGTCTTATCCAGAAGCAAGTTTCATAATCGCAATCCCCTGTTCACCAGCAACAGAATAGAGAAGCCAAGTATCTTCGCCTTCACAGTAGATATCGGGGTCACGAAGTTGATGCACCCGCTCCCTGTCAAGTCCATTCGTTGAAGGCACAATCGGTATATCCACACCCTCAAATTCGTATTTTGGTGCGATAACCTCTGTCGGTGGAGAGGGATACCAATCATTCCAATCTTCTGTAAGCTCCACTGTGCTTTTTAAAATACGTTCCGGCGTCCCACCATAAAGCGAATAATAAACGATCAGCGTATTTCCGACAAGGTGGTTCGCTGTGTGGCGCGGGGTGCCATCCCTACCTTTACCCGGTTCCCCGGGAAAGAGCGGAGTGTCACGCCTTTCAAACACAGTCGTCCATTCAGCAGTTTTACCGCGGTTCAGCATGTTATGATTCGTTGCGTAAGGAAGACCCTTCCACCAAAAGACACGGAAATAGGGTCCCTGCTGTTTCTCTAACGTTTCAGATGCCGTGTAATGGATGCCGTCGGAGGAGGTTGCCCAACAAGTTGCCTGTCCACCACGATAATTGCCGTGAAAATACATAATAAAACGTTTGTTATCCTCGTCTATATGGACATCTGGCGAAGCGATATGATCACATCCTTTAAAGACTGTGTTATCACGATGCAGTGTGCCGGGGCGATAGACGGTATACGGACCCTCAACCTCATCAGCATACGCTAAACGGATATAGGCGCCACGATGGTGTGCGAAATAGAGATAATATTTGCCTAACGGGTTTTCTACCCATTCTGGCACGCGAACAAGCGAAGGCCCGTTGATATTGGAAAATCCATGTTCTCTATCAATATCGGACATATCTGGATGAATAAGCAGTGTGCGTTCCATAAATTCCTCTTATAATACAATGATTTCTTAATCGTGTGCCTGAAAACGGTAGACCTCTTGTGCATTTTCGGACATGTTCGTCCATATATCTTCTGAAACCTTTGCCCTAAATATTCCTGGAGCATCAGGCGAATGATGAAACCTTCGGAAATAGACGAGGGCGAGCATAGGACGCCGAATTTGCGACCGATTCGGCATTGCGCGATGCCAGCACCGCATATCACGCACCACGACAGAACCCGCAGGCATAACTAACTGAAAAGAAGGCATTTTTGCAGCGCGAGCCTCATCACAGACGTTGTAAGGCGTATTCCGTACTGCCTCATCATCAATGATGAGATGTGATCCAGGCCAAACCTCTGTCGCACCGTTTTTCACCGTAAAATCAACAAGTGGGATATTCACAACGATTGTTGAAACAGGTAGCGCGAACGGCAATTCAGGGAAAAGTTGTCCAGAATCGCGATGAATCCATTGTATCTCGTTACCAGGGGTAGTTGCATTGCACCCGTAGGGCAAATATGCAAAAATCTTATCGCCCATTGCAGCTTTCATTATTGGCATTGCAAACGGGTTGTCAATGATACGCGCATCCATAAACGGCATTTTTAACATCGGGTTTGGGCCGTTATGATCATCTTCTTCTCTATCAAGCACTGTTTGCATTGCAGTGTTAACTTCTTCAATCCAATCGCGGGGAAGAACGCTTTCAATGACAACTAATCCTGCCTCACGTAACAGACGAGTGGCAGCATCAATGCTCTCATGTGTCGGTTTACTTTCAGCGCGTTCCTCCGCAGAGAGTTCTAATTTGGGGATATTTATTGTTGTTCCTGCACTCATGTGCTAAACCTACCTTTCTAATTGATTTTTCGGCAATTTCAACGCTTCCCGAATTGCTTGGCGAACCTGATTGCAGATCTGCATTGCATACTCCATGTCGCCTATTGTTGCCCACTTGCCCGGATAGCGAAAGTCCACTGCATTTTTGCAAAGCGTTGATAGATCTGTCTCCCAAACTGACCAAGCAGGAATCGTAGGCACAATTAGCATTAACAATTCATTCATATTATGTGTCTTTGAAAAGGGAATATTTGCTTCTTGCAACCAAGCCTTAAGATAATTTTCGGCACACTGTTGGGCATAGAAGTAGGTAATATCATGGATCGGATTTTGCTGGTGTTGGTTCCCTTTGCTAAGTTATAAAAGTCCTCAGCTTTTTCTACCCACTCCAGCGTTAATGGATTCATACCTCCCTCTTTTTTCGTATAAGGTATCTTGAAAAAACGAACATTTCCAAAAAGCACTTTGCCTCTTTCAGTGATCTCACGAAGGAACCAGTCGTTATGAGAAATTCGATAGGCGATCTCTTCAGGTGAACGGACAAGCAGATCCATACTAAAGCGACGAGGAATACGTTCCTGAATTTCCACTGCCTGGCGACGCGTATCAGATTCCGGAATATCCATCACTACCAGCAAATCAACATCCGAGTCTTCCGTTGGGCTGCCATAAGCATAGGAGCCGAACAGAATAACCTGTAGAGGCGCAAATTCACGGACAATGTCGTCACAGGTGGCTTGAATGTCTTTTTGCGTAACCATAAGCCATTTCTCCTTTTTGGAAGTATAGCATGGAACATAACACATGTCAATGTTGTGGAATCATTTGGGTGTGTAAATATTTGGTTACATAGGTTCAATTTGCATGATTACGCGGCGTTTTCCACTGTAGGGCGGATTTCTACAAAAACTTTACACACCCAATCATTTATTATAAAATTTATTGACACTTATTCTTAAAAGATGTTATACTTCACGTAACCTTCAAATCAAACAGTGAGGCTGCATGATGTCCAACATCAGATTGTGCGCCATCAAATTTCTCCTTTTTTATATTCTCTTTTTTCAAATCGCTCATTTTCTTACGGTTTATGCACAAGAAAATCGAGAACCGATAGAACTTGATAAAATTGTTGTAACCCCTGGCCGATTTATGATTTATGATGGCACGATCCCGCAACTCTCACTCTCAAAGGAGGAGATAGAAAGGTTTCCTTTGATAGACAACGACATCATGCGTTCAGGGCATATTTTACCGGGAGTCATTGCAAGCGATTATAGCGCGCGCTTCAGTGTACGAGGTGGAGAAAAGGATGGCGTATCAATTAGATTGGACGGAATGGAACTCTATAATCCGTATCATCTGCAAGATTTTGGCGGAGCTGTTTCGTTGGTCGGTCTCGGTTTAATCCAACGCGCTGATCTGCTGATGGGCGGATTTCCAGCAGAATATGGGCAAAAAATGTCTGGCGTGTTTGATATGACAACCAAGACACCGAATACAGAAAAGGTCTCAGCAAATTTTGGGATAGACCTTATCAACGCAACCGCTATGGTGGAGGGACCCATCTCTAAAAAAGGGGGATGGATGCTGTCAGCACGTCGTGGTTACGTTGACCTAATCCTTGCACTCATAGACCTTGACGAAGAATATAAACCGCAATATGCCGATATCTATGGAAAACTGATATATCAGGTAACAGAGGCAGACACACTAACGCTTAACGGGTTGTACGGTTGGGATAAAAATCTGATACGTGTAGATGATGTAGATAACAACTTGGATTCCCTATACGACAATTCGACCACTTGGCTAAAATGGCGACATACGTTCGGCGCTTCGTATTGGACAGATGTCTTTGTTTTTGGAGGTACATCAAGCCAAGAGAGAACAACTGGAAAATCGGATTTTGACAATCGCGACTTCCGATTTTTGGGCACAAAAGCAGAACTAACAGTAAACGGATTAGAAAAACATACGTTCCGTACTGGTGTTGAGTGGCGTTGGTCGGCTGCCCAATACGAATACGATGTCCAAGAACGGCAGGCGGGCATAAACAGATATAAACAGATTAACGCAGATATTGACGATAGCGGGAGTGACATCAAATTATTTCTACAAGATGAGTGGCAAATTCATCCGAAACTCGCACTCAACGTGGGTGGTCGCTATATCGTTCAGAGCTATCGGAATGCAGATGTTCAAAACTATGAAATTGGTCCCCGTGTGGCGCTCGCTGTGAGTCCGAAGAAAAACTTAGTATTTAGAGGCGCATGGGGTATCTATCATCAACCCGTTGATCTGATGTCATTACCTATTGAAGATAGTATAAAGACCGTCGGACGTGCAGAACAAGCAACGCATTACATTTTGGGTTGTGAATATAGTCGTGGCAACAATTTTCTGATTCGTTTTGAAGGATACTATAAAAAATTTGATAATCTGGTAGGTAGACTCAGAGAATTCGGAAGGCAAACACAGATTTTCACCTCGCCAGAATCCGCTAATGCAAAAGGATTTGATCTATTTGCAACGCAGGCAGTTTCACCACGTTTGACATGGGGACTCGGCTACGCTTATGGTATTGCAAAAGAAACATCAGGAAACACAACGATCTTTCGACAATATGACCGACGGCATTCTATTTTCCTGAGCAGTAGTCATCAGATTACATCAACATGGCATCTTTATCTCAGTTGGCGTTTTCATACCGGCGATCCGAGAACGCCTTTGACTCACGAAGAGGTTTGGTTGCCAAATGGGGGCATCGTTTGTGACCGGCAATTTGGTGAAACGCATTCGGAGCAATTGCCAGCATTCCATAGTCTCGATTTTCGGATTACAAAGCGGAGTCCGTATAGGCGATGGTCACTCACGTGGTATTTTCAAATACTAAACCTTTATAATCACACCAATCTTGACCAGTATGCGTTCAGTGAAGTGCGAAATGAAGAAACAGGTGCTATTACCGGCTGTGTGATTGAGGAAGAACCCCTTCTCCCAATTATCCCTACGTTAGGCATGACGATTACATTTTAATCGGCATATCTTACCTTTGAACAGAGAGCGAGAAATGTTTAAGCGTTTCAGAGACCTGCTATACAAAATCTGGGATTCTGCCAGAACCTCACGAGACAACTTCCTACCACGGGTAGCACCAAGTGTAGAAGAGGCCATCCTGCCATTTGATCCTGAAGATTACGCTATCCTACCAAATGAACTTAAACAGATGGTAGATGCTGGTAGGGATTTTGTTTTACTTGATGTCAGGGAAGTATGGGAGTATCAACTCGTTCACATTGAGGGAGCGGTGTCTATTCCGCTGGGTGAGTTGCCGAGGCGGTTTCGCGAACTTTCACCAGTAGATGAGATCGTCGTTTACTGTCATCATGGCATGCGAAGCCTTGATGCCGCATACCTTCTACAACAACTTGGATTCAAATCGGTACTCAGCGTTGCAGGCGGAATCGACAGGTGGGCAAGCGAGGTTGACCAGGACATGCAGCGTTATTAGAATGCTGCTTACTCGTTTGAATTAGGTTTGCAAGATTCATCAAAACGACTCGGCAATGTACCATTCATGTAAGGGTCTTGCTGTTTTGAACACCAAAAATTGATACTATAAACAACGTCATTTTTTAGCAGCATTTCCTCATACACTGCCCATGTTGCATTCGGAGGCAATCCCTGCTGATCAAGATATGCAGCTCTTTCAGTGGAACTCATGCTCTCCCAGTATACCCGCGCAGAAAACAACGATATACGTTGTTCGGTAAGGGCATCCTCATAATCCGAAAAACCAACAAAAGGTCTGCCGAGTTCAAGCATGCGCGCAAGGTACGTGTCCTGCGGATAAACTTCATCCGCTTTCCCTATCGCCTGTTTTAGCCTTTCAGCACCACCATATTTCACTACCAGTTTATCATTCCACATTTCATGCATCTCTGCAACAGTGTACGGTTGATAATCCCTTTTGATTGCGGTGAGGTCAAGTTCATCCCAATGCTGCGTCCACTGAAATTTTTCTGTTGAACTACCGAATTTATAGGTATAGATGGACACCGAAACGATGACAACAAGGAACATTATGATTATTAGAATTATGAATTTTTTCATTTAACTTTGTCCACCACAGTTAAAGACTTCAATATCCTTCGGGTGGTTCTGTTTCAAGGTATTTGGAATTTTTCTTTATGTCGGTGGGATAACGAATCTCCCACATCTTTACCTTTGCTGCAGGAAAATCTTTTTGCGGATACGCCGGGACAAAGTGTGGACTTTCTAATCCACCAAAGAACAATTTTACCGCAAGGCTTTTCCAGCCAATAGACGTTATATAATAGGCTCTATTGAGTTTCCCCTGGGCATCAAAATAGAGTAGGATATTGCCGAAACGTTCTGATATGTCTTTTTTGATGTTTTCAAAGCGTTTTTTAGCAAGATAGCTAATGTAAGGCATTTGCACCACCTCACCCGATTTAAACTGCGCTTTGACAGTGAGCGTATCAACTATCTTTTTCTCATTGAAATTGATTTCAATTTGAGTCAAACGTGTGTTTGGCAATGAAGACACCATTGTGTACTTCGCGCCTACCGAGTTCTGCATAGTCATTTCTACTATGTTTCCCAACCGGTCAAGATTTTCATTACTACCGACGTATGAATAAGTGCCAGTATTTTCCATCATGTCTTTCTCAATCAACATCAAGTGTGTTCCAAGATGTGTCTTGAGAAACGCCAACGCTTCGTGTTCGGATTGTGCCGCAAAAACATGACGGCAATAGAGATGAATCCAATATGGAATATAGTGGTCTTGATCAATTATGGTTTTAACACCGCCGAGGACGTTGAGGAGGCTGCCGTATTCCCAACTTGCTGCCACAACAGCGTTTTCTTGTTTGCCAAGCGTCGCTTTCATCCAGTCCAAAGCGTTTTTCGCGTCTCCCTGCCCTGGAAAAGGTTTCCGAGTTTGCGTCGCTGCTTGAATAGTTCGGTCTCCATGTCTGCCCATCGGCATCCAAAATAACAAACCTAATACTACTATTACTGCGATTCCGGTTTTTAATATTCCTGGGACAATGTAAGACTTTTCGCTTGTATGCCACCGACTCCGGATCCAAGTGGTGCATTTTTCAATGACACTCTCTGAAATAAGTTTTACTAATGCTGCAATAAAGAACGTCATCGGAAACGCAGCAAAGAAACTATACCGCTCAGCCCCACGTGCAAGTCCTGTCCAAATAAGGAACCATACGATTACTGCAATATAACAGTGTTCATTTGCTCCAGGTTCTTTTCGTAGCCAGCCAGCAATCAAAATGACAATGGGAGTTATGCACAAAGCTGCCAAAAAGAGAGTGTCACAAAACGATTGTCCCAAAAGTTTCGTAAGATACTCCCTGAAAAATGTTGTCAGAATAAAGAGAGCAAGTGGAAACAACAACACTATCCCAATTTTCTCCCATTTATGAATAGTGATAACTAATAAACCGATGCTTCCTAATAGAAACACACCACCAAAATGCAGGATCCAATAGAGGTAAGTCGCATCTTTGAGTTCAGAGACGGTTTGCATCAATCGGCCTGGATGGAAAGGAACTGTTTTTTGTGAAAAATCACTACTTTGGCTTAAGAGATAGTAGAACCCTATAACGAAGGTACCGACAATGAGTAGAAATGCCACAGTTCGGGCATGCAAGTGAAAACGCTTCGAAAAGGGGGACACAGTGATAAGGAAATACCGAAGACACCGCAATGCCAACAATACTATAGGTGGAATGAGCACAAATAATTCAAGATGTGTCGTAAATCCGGATCCGTGCCGGTAGGTAGGTGAAAAGAGATAAAGCGTCGGGACGAACATCAAAACCCATATTAGATATTCACCTAAACGTTCTTCTTGTTCAGAAATCAGAAACTGCCAAATCTCTACTGAAAGAATGACGCAGATAAAGACACCGAAGCCTTCCCACGATAAACCGCCTAAAAAAGCGAATCCACCTGAAACTACCGACAAAAAATATCTGTGCTTTGTAGACTGCGTTTGATACTTCCATAGATACGTTGTGACTGTGAGGACACCTAAAAGAAAGCACCAACTATCTCTATCGGAAAATCCTATTGTACTCCTGAGAATAGTGATCGGCAGTGTCGCGAGGATTATACCTACGATACAGGCAGAAATAATATCGGATGTGCAATAAAGGAACACGCACAACACCCCTAAACCGAAAACAAAACAGAGCACAGGTACAAAGAGCGCAACGCTATAGAGGGAAACCTCTGGGAAGAAAAGCGAAATTCCTTTGTGTACATAAGCAGAGACATAGGAATAGAAAGGGAGAATCCCTTCTAAGTCTCTACCAAAAGGCATCCAACGGTGCATATCAAGTGTCGGTAGCCCTCCCTGCTCCGATATAATGTTTGTCATCCAGTAGTAGAGATAAGCATCCTTCCCGGTGAACTGTCCTTCAGGGATATTGTCTCTCCCCTGTATCCGTATCCAAAATGCGATCAGCAAGATGCTCAGCAATAGCAGATAAGCACCACTACGCATTACAACACGGTGCCAATTTATAAAACCGATACCCATGCTGTTTTTTAATCCCTCGGCGGTGGACCTTTTTCCTTCGGCGGTCTAAGAAATGTTCGTTCTATCTGTGCCGCAACTTCTGGGTCAACTTCCCTGAGTCTTTGGAAGCCATTTTCCGTACCATGCCGATCAAGGATATCCAGAGCACGATTGAGCCGTTCGGGTGATAAACGTTTTGTTTCAAACTGTTCACGGAAAGCGGACTCCACTTTTTCTTTTGTTGGTAGTTCAGGAAACTGCTCCCTTAGCATTTTTTCAAATTCTGCCGCTAACTCTGCATCGCTCATGCCAGAAAATTTATCCAATTCCCGTTGGGCATTCTCAAATTGTTCTCTGGGATCTTGTGCTGCCTTTTCAGTTTGTTCCACTAATCTGTGATCAGGAATATCCGGTACACCAGGCGGTACTACTTCTTGCGGCGCAAAAGAACCTCTCCATCCATTTGCATGGAGTGCCTCCTCTAAGCCGGGCGGTGGTTGCCACCCTCTCGGAGGTTTCCAGTCATTCGGTGGAAGTTCAACGCGCCGAAGCATATCAGATGTGATAAACGATGGCACTTCTGCCTTTAGCATATCAGGCGTAATAAGTGGGGGTCTCTCATTAAGAACGTTGTAATCTTTATCAATGTAAATTACTTCTATCCCTTCAGGATGGACACCGTAATGTGTCAAATTCCTTTGCTGTTCGTTTGTGAGATCTCTTCCATGATATGAGGTTGCAAGACCGTCTCTCATGACATAGACGCGCCTATCGTTATAGCGCAAAAAAACGTCGGGATGACTATGCGGTATAAATCCACCGGTAAACTCCGGGTCTTCACGCGCTGCAGTGTGAATACGTTGGAGCATTGAAGCATTTATCTCAATGTATGCAGCTTTATACGTTTCCCAATCATCTGTCGGCGGAATGTCCAATGTGCCTGATCGCCACTGCTCTGGATCATTTTTAACTCTCTCAACATCGTACCGTAGCCCTAATACCGATCTATAATCGTTATGATCTAATATGTCATAACCGTTGTCAACAAACATCTGCAGCCATTCTTCACGCGGATATTTTTCATCCATCTCCTGTACTGCTCCAGGAGATTCATACTTTTCATCAAAAGTTTCCATGAGCGCTTTGACAGTCTGCGGTCCCTTATATATGTAGGAAGTGGGTCTGGGAAAATCAATTTCAAATTCAATAGTGAGTGCTATCGGTTCTTGAGGCGGCTCAGAATACTCGTTCTTAAGTTCCTGTACTTGTGCTGCGATTTGTGCGCGCATCGCTGAGTGCCATATTGTTAAATACTCCTCGAAGGTTAGTTGATGTTGCTCCAATGCTAATAGCAGCTCAGGTGACGCGTTCTCTTCTAATACAACGGCGCTGTCCATCACCATTTTCATCTGTTTGTCTACCCATTTTTCCCATTCAGGTTCTAATTCCGTTTCTTTTTCATGTGTGACTTCATGTGTGACGCCCTCAATTGCAGCGGGGCTATTCTGTTGAACCGCAGGCGGGGGAACATTCCTCCGAACCCATTCATCCCATGGTTCAGACCGGCGGTTAGATATAATAATAAAGACAACAGCAAAAACAGTCAGAATACTAAAAATTATCAATATTTTTTTCACAGTGGACCTCCTTCAGTGTAAAACATATAATAGCATATAGGATCGGAAAAAGTGTCGGGAAACACGGGCAGAAACGTGAATGCTTCCCGACAGAAATGTTTACCAGACTGAGAGAAACTCAAAGAAAGAAGGTTCGTAACTATCACAGTCATAGGCCATGGGCTTGCCATCAAAAGTTGCAATTGCGCTACAAAATTTGAAATGGTTCGCGTTGCCTTCTACGCGAGCCTCTTCGTTATTGTGAGTTGGCGTTACCTCTTTTTCATACCCTGATTCTTTTTCAATCTTAACACCACTATCACTTTTTTGCGTTTCACTGGCAGAACCCTCTAATTCAGCTTCACCACCCACCTTGACTGGAGTACCCGGAATAGAAGCACCTACTTCGCCCGAAACGCTCCCACCACCTTCAACTGTGGTTTCCTTCTTTTCATGTGGTGAAATGGTAATGGATTCTTCGTTTTTCCATGATGCCTCAAGTGTAACTGCAATTGTACCCAAATCATCAGGAGTTTCAGGTATGGCCCCATCATCGTCTTCACTAAAGTAATACCATACTTTGGCAAAAGCGTAACCGCTTCCTGTAAGGGTTACAGGGTTTCCAACTTCTACGTGTGCTGCTCCTATAGGATCAAGAGAGGCGATTGCTGTCGCTTCGTTAGCACCTGCTGTTGTTGATACACTGGGACGGGCATTAGGCCACTCGTTCGCTTGCTCATGTGCAATCAAATGCGTTCCAATAAGGAACGCTATGGCTAAAATTACATACAAAACTTTCTTAAGCATTTTCAATCTCCTTATTATTGGTGGACTGTTAGGGTTTCCCACAGTCCATTTTCGTTATAAAATGCAGTGTCTCTTGACACTTTTGAGGACAAAATAATAACAGGAGACATGGCATATAATACCGCGATCTCGTGTTATTTTCAAACAAAAAAGTTGCATCGCTGTCCAAACATAGCGCAATGCAACAACAAAAGCCCGCAACGGAATACGCCGTGCGAGCACAAAAATATCGCAGCATGTAACTCCTGCGATAAGACCTTGTAATATAAAAAATTAACGAATGTGAAACGGAGGGGGGGGGAGGGTAGTTAACGTATAGTTAACACGAATCCATAAGCATTGTGCTTGCGCAAATTTTCGCGCAAATGATAGATGCCTGTGCGCGATCTTCCTCTGAATGGCTGCATTTACATATCGGTTACCCATGCTCAATCCCCATCATAAAAAAATGATTGCGATTATGGAATTTTTCTTTTTATTGACTCAACGTAGATATCATAATCTACGTTTCAGAAAATGTCAAATTATTTTCAGAAATTTGCGAAATTTTTAGGTTTTTACCTACTTTTTTTCAATTATACACGCGAATCTTATTTTTGTCAAATTAAGAATACCTTTAAATTTCAACTATTCATCTTCTTTAAAATCTTGACTCTGCAATCCATAACTCTGCATTCTATGCTGGAGTTGGCGTCGGGAAATACCCAACAATTCCGCCGCCTTGGTCTGTGTCCCATTCGTTTTTGCCAAAGCTGCACACACATATTCCTTGATAATCTCATCTAAAGCAACACCACTCTCAGGAATGTCAATCTCAAAATCCGTTGATGGCAGTGAGGTATCCAAAATTTCTGGGGGCAGTTCATCTAAGTCAATAGAAGTATTTTCGGACAAAACATAGATACGATGGAGATAGTTTTCCAATTGGCGCACGTTCCCGGGCCAATCATAACGGCAAAGCGCAGACATTGCACGCTGCGAAACCTGTTTCGGCACTGCATCCACGTATTCATCGCTAAACTTTTGGATCAAAAAATTAACCAGTAGCGGAATATCTTCAACACGTTCACGAAGCGGTGGAAGATGGAGCGGAATGACGTTCAAACGGAAGTAAAGGTCAGAACGAAATGTGCCATCTTTCACAGCTTCTACCAGATTTTTATTCGTTGCAGCAATTACGCATACATCAACTTTAATGTTTTGGGTGCCGCCAATCCTTCGTATCTCATGTTTTTCTAAGACATGAAGAAGTGTGCTTTGCATTTGGATAGATATATCTCCGATCTCATCAAGAAAAAGCGTCCCGGTATCAGCGACCTCAAAAATACCTTTCTTCTGCTGAACAGCATCTGTGAATGCTCCCTTTTCGTGTCCAAACAGTTCACTTTCAATTAAGGTCTCTGCAATTGCCCCACAATTTATTGAGACAAAAGGATGATCCTTGCGATTTCCATATTCGTGTAGTGCACGTGCGACAAGACTTTTACCACTTCCCGTTTCGCCTGTGATGAGAACTTGCTTAACACCTCGGTGAATGACTCTGGACATATTCTTAAAAAGCTGTTGCATTTTCTCACTTTCGCCCACGATATAATCAATCTGAATCTCTGAAGACGTATCGTCCGAATCAGGTTCACCTTCAGTTAAAACACCCCGCGTTTGCAATGCACGATTGACCTCCCGTTTGAGTACATCAATCTGAATCGGTTTTTCAAGGTAATAGAATGCCCCTTCATGCGCGACAAGATTAACAGCATCATTGAGTTCAGCGAACGCTGTTATAATCAACACCGGCAAGCCAGGATCAATCTTCTTTATTTCTCGGAGTAGATCACGTCCGTCAAATCGAGAGGACATCCACATATCGCTGATCACGATATCAAACATCTGTTCCTTAATTTTTTCAAGTGCCGATGTGCTATCTTCAACCGTTTCAACATCGTATCCTTCACGTTGCAAGATATGTTGTAAAATGGTAAGTTGTGCTTGGTCGTCGTCTACAATCAGCATTGATGGCATTTCTAATACCTCCACTGACATGTTATAATTTATCTTTCCTTGAGAGAACGTCTGCAAACTACGTTTCTGGAAAGTTCTAATTCGCTTCTAACTGCACACTACTAATCTCCTGTGCTTTCTTGACAGGAAAGGTGATTTTAAAAGCTGTTCCCATGCCGACTTTACTCCTAACTTCAACCTTGCCTTGATGGGCAGTAATAATCTGGTGTGAAATTGCAAGCCCAAGACCTACACCGCCTTCAGCTTCTTTTGTTGTGAAGTAGGCGTCATAAATACGTTCCTGATTTTCCTCTGGAATTCCGATACCGGTATCACGGATTTCAAGCGCAACGTAAGAGACACCGCTTATCTCTTCTAAGGTTGTTGTAAGGTAAATACTTCCACCTTTTGGCATTGCCTGTATATTATTTTGCACGAAATTAAAAATTGTCTGACGCATTAGCATTTCATCTAATTGCACATCAGGAAGTTCTATATCATAATTCCGAATAATTTGCACTTTTGCTTCTTCCGCAACCAGGACGAATTCAGATAAAACAGAATCCAAGAGGACGTTCAAATTTACCGTTGCTAAATTGAGTTTCTGTGGTCGGTTGAGTGTCAGAAATTGTTCTGAAGTCTGTTTTAAGTCCTGAATTTTCTCATCAACAATATCTAATAATTCTTGGGTTTCTTCAATATCTTCCGGGCTGACTTTGGATTGCGAAAAGATCGCTTTTAAGTGTTGTGCTGTCATACCAATTGAATTCAAAGGATTACGAATTTCGTGTGCAACCCCCGCTGCAAATTGTCCAAGTGCTGAGATCCTTCTTGAGTGTGATGTTTTCAGTTGGATAAACATCCGCACTAAATTACGGGTAGCTTTGCTGATTTCATCTGAGCCATAACTTTGATGTAAGTAGGATGAGAAGTTCCCTGTTTCAGCATTTTGAATGATCTCGGTCATTCGTGCAAGCGGTTTCATAATCAAGTGATTAGTCATCAAATCAATCAGGACAACAAGCAACATGCCAACAATCACAATGAAAATCGCATGCGTTAACAGTGATGAACGGATAGATTTAGCAATATATGGCACATCAAACAACACTCGGATATAACCGCTATTGGCATGCGTCATGTGAATCCAGAAGTTATTTTCCTCAAGCCATAAATTATATACGTGACCTGTTTCTGTATCTGTAATTTGCCATTGGTTGTTTTCTTCATCTATTGCCACCGTCGCATCAGGAGACAGATCAATATTATTCGATACAAACATCCGATACAAATCAATATGAAATTTCCCCTGGTTAAGAAGTGCTATTTTATAATTGAACTCAGGCCTTACTGTCTCAATTAAAACTGTTGTGTCTGGTGGTAAATCAATTCCCTTGGGAACCAACTTTTCTTTGTCCTCAAGCGCTTCAAGTGGAATTTGTTCAACGTTTGAGGACGTTTGAGATTCCAACTTCTTTGGTGGAATAGTATACTTAACAATGACAGCTGTTGCATCTTGCCCCTCCATCGTATCAATTTTTGCCCCATATCTTTTAATCTGATGAATGTCGTCTTCTCCTAAGGAAAAAACAGTTGTCCCGTCTTGTGTAAGCAAACTCGCACGCACACGCGTATTCCCTAAAGTAACTTGGACATTCAGAACATCCTGCATATCAGGAGTCTGTTTAAGTCTAAGTAGAATCTGATCAATCCTTTCGACATTAAATGCTTGTGATGTTGTCAGTTCTGTAACGACAGCGTTAAGGATAGTGTTCTCTACGATTCTTTTTATCGTAGCACCCCGTTCGGCACCTAAGGCATGAAGCCCACTCATCTCTCTCCGTATCCGAATACTGTCGAAAAAGTAGAAGGCAACGAGCACGGCAATAACTGTTAAGTTTATGATTAACGAATACTTCCATTGTAGTCGCATCGTTATTCTCCGTTTGCATCACAGTCTAACCTTTGAATTGCATCACGCCAATCAGCAAGTTTTTCATTTCGTTGCTGAGCATCCATTTGAGCGGAAAAGACACGGTCAATTTTTCGGTGGTTCTCAAGTTCATCAATATCCTGCCAAACACCGGAAGATATTCCTGCAAGGTAAGCGGCACCGAGGCCGGTGGTCTCAATCCGAGTAGGGCGTTCCACGTCTATCCCTAAAATATCTGCTTGAAACTGCATCAAGAAATTGTTGGCAACAGCACCCCCATCAACACGTAAACGTTCAAGCGGCGTGCCAGCATCTCTTAACATCGCACTGACCACATCTGCTGATTGATAGGCAATCGATTCCAATGTGGCACGGACAATATGTTCGCTGGTCGTGCCTCGCGTTAACCCAAAGATAGCACCTCTCGCTTCAGCATTCCAATAGGGTGCGCCAAGACCTGTGAATGCAGGCACAACAATAACGCCTTCTGAATCATCTACACGGTTGGCAATAACCTCTGTTTCTTCAGCAGATTCTATTATTTCTAAACCGTCTCTGAGCCATTGCACAGCAGCACCAGCAATAAATACACTCCCCTCCAATGCATACACAGGTTTTTCATCAAGGCTACAAGCAAGTGTCGTCAACAGTCCCGATTTTGATTTAACTCGATCAGAACCGGTATTTAACATCAGAAAACATCCGGTGCCGTAAGTATTCTTCGCCATTCCCGGTTGCCAGCAGAGTTGACCGAACAAGGCAGATTGTTGATCCCCCGCAATCCCAGCAATTGGAATTTCCTCGAGAAGCGGGATTTGCGCATTTCCAAAAAAACTTGCAGATGGACAGACTTCAGGTAAAATTGCCTTTGGAACATTAAAAATTTCTAAAAGCGTTTCATCCCAAGAAAGCGTATCAATGTTGAATAAGAGAGTCCGCGAAGCGTTTGTGTAATCAGTTTTATGAACTGTTCTGTTTGTCAACTTCCACAGAAGCCATGTGTCAATCGTGCCGAAAGCGAGTTCACCACGTTCTGCCCTTTCCCGTGCACCACTCACTTTGTCCAAAATCCATGCCACCTTTGTCGCTGAGAAATAAGGATCAATTACAAGTCCAGTTTTCGCTTTTACTTGTGCTACTATATCTTCTTGTGCGTTGAGTTCAGCACAGATGTTGGTCGTGCGGCGGCACTGCCATACAATTGCTGGATGAATCGGTTTTCCAGTCTCTCGATCCCATACAACAGTGGTTTCACGTTGATTGGTAATACCGATTACGGAGATGCTGCTTTTTATCTTAGATTGATGTAACACATCTACAATAGTGTTTTGCGTAACATCCCAAATCTCATTAGGGTCATGTTCTACCCATCCCGGACGCGGGTAATGTTGCGCAAATTCACGATACCCTTGCGAAACAATGTCACCTTGTGCATCTACAAGCAGGACCGTCGTACCCGTTGTCCCTTGGTCAATTGAGAGAATGTAAGCAGAACGAGGCATTTTTAGTTCTATACATATCTGATTTCCCTCTATTTTAGCCCAAACATAGAAGTAAATCAAGCGAAAAACTAAATCCAACAGACAGGTATTCTTACAGAACGTTGATGTATGTATCTAAATCCGACTCGTTGCCGAATTTTTGAGAACCCATCAAACGAGGAAAACGAATAGGCTTTAAAAAGTTGCAAATCTAATATAAAAGTGCTATAATTACCCATAGTTATAATCAAGAAGAAATACGTTCTTCTTATTGCACCATCAACTGTTTCTGTCAACTATGAACGACTTGAAAATTATTGGATATTTTAACAGAAATTTCAAGATTTGACCTTTTACACTGGAATATTCATCAGAAAAAATATATTTTAGGTTGACTTGACTCACAGGACATGGTATTTTAAATCAATTAGCAAACTAAACTGATTTTTGAAACTTAAGTCATTTTGTGTGGCAAAATCTACACACCTCTACTTCAGAGAATCCTGAGTTTTCTACTTGCTGAATCTCCATACTTGTCCACGCGATAATCAATTTTCAAAAATCAAAGAGGAGTTAAAGTTGTGAAAAAAGTTTTGCTTTGTGCACTTGTAGTATTTTGCTTAGTTGCATTCCACGCCAATGCACAAATTGAATGGGACGTTGATAAGTTTATGCCGTTGTCCGAGGTGAAAACCGGAATGAAAGGGAAAGGTTACACGGTATTTTCTGGAACAACGGTTGAGGAATTCGAGTTTGAAGTTGTGAGTATTGAGTACAACTCGTACCCACGTTGGCACGTGGTATGGGCCGAGGGTACCAGTGAAAACTTTAAGCGCACCGGTGTCGCAGGAGGAATGAGTGGCAGCCCGATATACATTGATGGGCGGCTTATGGGTGCCATATCGCTTGGCTACTTCAATCAGCGCGAACGCTCGAATCTGTTTGGGGTAACGCCTATTGAACTAATGGTGAAGGTCGCAAAACGCGGCATGGAACCTAACCCAACGTATGCAAGTGCTCAATTCTTAGACCTCGGTTCGGAATATGTGTCAGAAGGTCTTAATATGATGCCTTCTCTTATTCCTGAAGACAATAAAATTCTACACCAAAACCCTTTTAATAATACCCTCACATCAAATAACAACTTGAATACACAAAAGTATTCATTACAGTTAGCAATACCTGTCGCACTCCCAAGACTTGACGCGGCAACGATGCAGCTTCTTAAACCGCTTTTTGCCAGAGGGAATATGGTCCCTGTCCAAGCAGCTGGAGGGGGCGATCCTATGAAGAAATCACCTATAGAAGAGGGACAGATAATAGGTACGGAGGCGATACGCGGAGACGTATCAGCTTTTGGTTATGGAACTATCACCTACATTGACGAAAACAAAAAAGAATTACTTGCGTATGGACATTCATCATTTGGTGAAGGCAATGTGAACCTACCGCTTTCCGGCGGTTTTGTGCATTTTATTTTGCCCAGCCGCACGCGATCATCCAAAATAGCATCCGCAACTCAGCCAATCGGCACTTTAGTACAAGATCGAGTTCCCGCCATAGCTGGACTAATTGAGAAACTTCCGAATACACATCACTATATTCCGGTAACTGCAAAGGTACAAACTTCTGACAATAAAGTGCATGACTTGTATTATGAAGCGGCACGGGACAAGACGTTCACAGCAAGCTATGCAGCTGCAGGTATTTCAGGATTAATAAACGCTATGGAATTCGGTTTCAACGATCATACAATTAATGTAAAGTCTGTCATTACACTTGAAGATCAACCTGAATTAGACAACCGAGAGATCGTCTTAAAAAACGTTTTTTCTTCAAGCGGTTCCCCTGGATTTAATGTCTCACGCACGATTATGGCACCGATGTTGGATTTGATTGTCAATCCCTATGCCAAAGTTAAAATAGAGTCTATCAACTTAAATATAAAAATTGAGGATAAGCGAAAAACAGCCTCAATTCTAACAGCTCGGGTGGATAAACTTGTCTATCGTCCGGGTGAAGAAGTAAAAATGACTTTTACAATACGCCCCTATCTTGAGCAACCGATGACGTTGACTGGGACGATTAAGATTCCGAAAGACACACCTGATGGGATTGTTTTGCTTCGCGCGATGAATTCAAGTACATACCAATTATGGCAGCGTTCTCGTGCTCCTGGTGTTTCTCGTCCGAAAAACATCAACCAGCTGATCAAATTGTTGCAAAGCGCCGAACCTAACACAAATCTTATCTTAGAACTTTCGGCACCACGACCAGGATTAACCGTTCAGGGTGAGGAATTCCCCGATCTTCCTATTTCGGTAATGTCTGTGATGAACACAGCTATGCGAGTCGGAGAAAGCGGATATACATTTGGAACGGCTTTACACACTGATAAAATTGAGACGGACTATATCATTACCGGGAGTGCTGGAATGCAGATAGCCGTTGATAGAAATGCTCAATAACTCAAAGTAGGATTTTTTTTCATATTTTGCGCAAATAACAGGAGGAAAATGTTTTATGCGCCGTTTCTTTTTCATTTGGAGCCTGATGGCAATTGTTTTAATTTACGCGAGCCTTGCTTCTGCCGTGTCAACATCTTTATGGGAACAACATAAAAGAGCGGATTTTGAAGCGGGTGAAATCAAAAATATTTCAGTCTCAAGCACGGGGGATGCCAGTTTATCTTTCAAAATAGATGGTTTCTCAGAAATAGATGAGGCTCAAGTGTGGGCACTCGCTGAAGATTCTGAGGGGAATATCTATGCAGGAACAGGCATTGAAGGCAAAATTTATAAAATTAGTGCTGATGGCAAAACGTCTACGCTCTATTTTGATTCACCAGAAGTTACTATTTTCAGTCTTGTTATCGGATCCGACGACACCCTTTATGCTGGCACAGGGCCTGATGGGTTAATCTATAAAATTACCGATCAAGATACGCCTCCACAGACTATTCTAAGTAAAGGTGACAAATATGTGTGGGCAATGCATCTGGATGACGAGGGTAATCTCTATGCTGCTACAGGAACCGAAGGCAAAATTTATAAAGTCACACCTGACGGTGAATCAAGTGTTCTTTTTGACGCAGAAGAAAAAAATATAAGGTCTCTGGTGGCATTTGAAGGCGGATTTTATGCAGGCAGTAGCGGCAACGGAATCATCTACAAAATCATGGATGATGGTTCTGCGAACGTAGTATACCAAGCAAAAGAGAATGAGATACGTAACCTTGTTATAGATAGCGAAGAGAACGTCTACGCATCTGCTGTTACGTCAGTGCCGATGGAAAGAGGCGGTAGCCGTCCAAGTAGAGGTCCCTCTGTTCCTGCCCCACAGGCACCAGGCAGCGGTCCTCCAAAAGAAAACAAATCATATATCTATAGGCTACACCCCGATGGAACTACGGCACTTGTATGGAGTTCACCTGAGCCACTCATCTCATCTATCGTTTTGGAAAGTGACGAGCAAATTTTAGTGGGAACAGGAAGTAATGGCAAGTTGTATCGCGTAGATACAAAAACAGGGGATTTTAAAGCGATCGGTAAATCTTCAGGAAAGGACATCTTATCAATACACCAGACAAAACATGCAGATAGCATGAAAACGATATTGGGTGCTGGAAATGCCGGTAAACTCTTTACGCTTACATCATCGCGTGTTAAGGAAGGCACACTTGAATCTGCTGTCCACAATGCGCAAAGTTTGTCACGTTGGGGTAAACTTTCGTGGGAAGCTGAAGTTGAAGAAGGCACTTCAATCACCTTTGCAACTCGTTCAGGTAACACCCGAAAACCGGATGATACATGGAACAAATGGTCAGAAGAACTTACCATCCCAGAAGGTTCGCAAATTCCGAATGCGGATGGGCAATATATCCAGTGGCGAGCGAAATTCACTACCACTGACCCAGCGAAAACGCCTACTTTGAAAAAGGTTACACTCGCGTCCGCTCAAACCAATATTGAACCGAAGATTAGCGAAATCAGCATTAATACTGGCACCACCAGCTCACAACGTCCTTCAACGGGCAGACCATCGCCACCAAGTAGCTCAAGCAGGGGATCTTCTTCCGCTAATGCTTCTCCGAAAAGATGGAACATTGGGTGGAAAGTTGAAGATGCTAATAAAGATACGTTACAATTCTTCGTTTACTATAGTGCTGTTGGCGACGATGAAAATTGGCAACTACTTAAAAAAGAACTCACTACTCCGAGTTATGCTTGGGATATCACATCAATCGCTGATGGGAAATACCAATTGAAAATCGTTGCTACGGATAAGCTGAGTAATCCTGTCGGATGGGAGAAAACAACTAAAAAAGTTAGTGCCCCATTCACTGTGGACAATACTGATCCTAATGTCGGCGACATCCAAGTTAAACCAAACGGAGACGGGACATTTAAAATTACTTGTGATGTCTCGGATACGATGAACTCTGTCCTAAAAGCAGTTTACAAGATTGACAACGATGAACAGTGGAAAGTCATTTTTCCTGAAGATGGCATCTTCGATTCTAAAGAGGAAAAACTCTTGTTGGAAACCGACAAACTGCCCGAAGGTGCACATAGCATCACAATTCGGGTGACCGACAGAGCTCAAAATACAGCAATAAATCGGGAAAGTTTCTAACACTACGATTGTAACGGACTATTCTATTTTATAGGACGGGTTTAAAACCTGTCCTATTTTTGTTTTAACATTCTGGTAGGTTCGGTTTCCTAACCGCATCTATTGGCTGAATAACACGGTTCGGTTAGGAAACCGAACCTACCGTAGTGTATAAATGATTATGGATTTACTATATTAACGTGAGTTTGATAATAAAATTCAATAACCACTGTCCGTTGGGTAGAACGGAATAAACAAAAAATCGGACATAAA
>JAGWBU010000013.1:26896-54834 GCA_021295735.1 Candidatus Poribacteria bacterium
TAAATTGACGCCTATGGGTTTCGCTTCGCTCTACCCAACGGACATCTACATTTAGGTCTAATTATCAAACTCACGTTATATTATAAATCGTAGGGACAGAGAAGGGAACAGTGTAAATTAGACTGATTTGGTGTTATCCTGTTACTTCAGAAATAGCACGGTAGGTAATATCAAGGAGGGAATCCAATTCTGAAATCGAAATTTGTAAAGGTGGCATCAGGACGATGGTATTGACAAGCGGGCGGAGTATTGCACCTTGAGCAAGCGCAGCTTTGCATACCCGGATACCTACCTTCTCTTCAAATGGATAAGGGGTGTAAGTGTCTGGATTTTTCATTAATTCTATACCAGCAGCCATACCGCAAACACGCACGTCACCGACATGTGGCACCTTGTAGAATTCCTGAAGACATTTGTTGAAATGTTTGATCGTTATTTGAAGGCAGTCAAGGAGATTTTCTCGTTCAAAAATTGCTATATTTTCTAACGCCACAGCACATGCTAATGGGTTTCCAGTAAAAGTGTGCCCATGAAAAAAAGTCTTGAGGGCACGATATTCGCCAAGGAAGGCGTTATAGATTTCATCGGTGGTCAATGTTGCTGCGAGTGGAAGATAACCGGCTGCGAGTCCTTTTGCAGTACATAAAAGGTCAGGTGTAACGTTTTCATGTTCACATGCCCACATTTTCCCGGTGCGTCCCAGCCCTGTCATCACTTCATCAACAATCAGTAGAGTTTCCCACTTTTTTGTTAAGGCAGTAAGTTCCTTCAGAAATCCTTTCGGGGAAATTAACATACCTCCTGCCCCTTGTATCAACGGCTCTAAAATGATTCCCGCAATTTGTCCACTGTGTTCCGATAATGCGCGTTCTACCGCATTAAGCCAATGAGTTTTCGTCAGTTCAGTAGAAGCGTTCCGAGATGTGTCTGCAGATTTAGAAGGGCGATAGGTTTCAGGAGCGGATACGCGGATACTTCTAAAAAGGAGAGAATTGAATGTGTTATGAAAACTCTTAATACCACCGACACTCATAGCACCAACTGTGTCCCCGTGGTAGGCTTTATCAAAATGGACAAATAACTTACGTTGCGGTTGCCCCTTATGCTGCCAATACTGATACGCCATCTTCAGTGCAACTTCAACCGCTGTTGAACCGTTATCGGAATAAAAAACTTTGTTGAGACCTGTGGGTGTAATTTCAACAAGTTTTTGGGCAAGTTGAATGGCTGGGATGTTGCTGTACCCAAGCAGTGTGGAATGTGCAATCTTGTCTAATTGTGTCTTAAGTGCGGTGTTCAGTTCAGGATGGTTGTGTCCGTGAACATTTGTCCACATAGAGGCAATCCCATCAAGATATCGATTCCCATTAATATCAATCAGGTATACCCCTTCGCCGCGTTCAACGATAATCGGTTCCTCTGCCAGCCAATCACGCATCTGTGTGAAAGGATGCCAAAGGTAATTTTTATCCCAAGCGACTAACTTCTCTCTATCCCTTAAGCTTTGCATAGTGAATAGGTTGTTCTAACGCAAGTTCATCATACGTTCCTGTCTTCGGTACGATAATTTCAAGCATCCTATTCCTATATTTTGCGTGGAAATCTTCGGGTTGTCCCTGAATAGGAAAGATATTTCTAAAGCCATCTGGAAATGAACTGGTACGCCCAACGACCTTCTCAAATCGCGGATCTGCAAATTGTTGAGGTTTGTCAGGATTCCTTGGAAGATGCGTTTGTACGGTCACAACGCTTTCTGGTGTAGGGGACGCATCCGGAGCAAAAGGAGAACTGAGATAAACTTCATAGTCATAATGTGGCATTCTATCCGGGAGTTCATACGTTTCTTTAGCAGAAGAATCTGGTACCCATTGTGGAAATTCAATCTCTATCCGATAATAGTCTGCCATTTCCAAAACACGATTGACCATTCCATAACGGCGGTATCGTTCTTTTATATCATCGGAGAAAATTGAACCATCGGTCTGAACAGCACCGGGCATTGTTGTTCGCTGTGCTGCGGGGTCGTTTACCAGAGCAGAGCGCATCGCTTTGAGAACCGGTGTAGCAAAGAGTGAGGGTATCCATCCGTAGAAAGAGGCGCCATAGCGAGCTTGTTCATCGTCAGGTGCTGAAGTGAGTTCTGCTTTAAAACGAAACATACCTTCAGCAATAGCAATAACTATTCCTAAAAAGATCATAAGATTGCCTGTGGGGGTAAAAAGGCTGACATTGCCTTGCTTCACTCCGATGAAGAAAAGCACGAGTGGATACAGAATCAGATTGATTAAACTGTTTATGCCTGTTGAAACAGCAGCACTGAAAACACGAGGATTTCCTGCCATGTCTTCTAACTGTGCTTTGAAACTCGCTGAGAACGCACCCAAGATCGGTTGTCCAAGCATGGTTAGCAAACCCAAAGGCGCACGTAGCGATGATCCGACTGCATTTGGCAGCTGCACAAATTCTTCAGGAATACCTTGTTCTTTACCTTTACTTTGTCCTGTGCCGTCAGCTCCGTCATCTGTTTTCTCAGGATAAACAAATGTCTCAAAGAATTTGCTGTTTATATCAATATATGATTCCCACTGGCTTGGCACTTCACTTTCCATATAGATTGCTTCCACAGGACATGCAGGAACACACGCTGCACAGTCAATACACACACCGGGATCAATGTAAAGCTGATTTTCACCTTCAACGGTATGTATGCAATTCACTGGACAAGCCTCAACACATGCGGTGTCCTTTACGTCTATACAAGGTTCACAAATTATGTATGCCATCCGTATCTCCGCCTCCTTTTCAGAATACCCATTTTAATTATACCACAATTACTGATGGATAGCAAGTTGAATAAAATTATTAAAAGGATTAAATTTGTTATGAAAAAAAGGCGGAAACTATGCTATACTATAATGCAGAAAATAAAATAACTTCAAAATAGAAATAAAATGTAATTTTTTCGTATACGTAGGAAACCCGTGAGTACAAAAAAGAAAAACTTAAGACCGAAACCCGGTATTGAAACCATCAAGGCATATCAGGGTGGTAAACCGATTGAAGAGGTCAAACGTGAACTTGGCATCTCTGATATTATCAAGTTGGCATCAAATGAAAATCCACTCGGTCCTTCACCGTTAGCGATGCAAGCAATTCAAGACAGTGCCAAGCAGGCGCATTTTTATCCTGATGGAAATGCATACTATCTCAAAGCAGATTTAGCCAAACATCTTGGTGTTACTGAAGAACACCTGATTTTAACAAACGGTTCAAACGAGGTGCTGCAACTCGTCGGTGAAACCTATCTCGGTCCTGGTGATGAAGTAATCTATGCAGAAGGTGCATTTGTTGTCTATAAACTTGTTACTACAGTCTGTGGGGCAACCTCAGTTGTTGTGCCGATGCAGAACAATACACACCATCTGCCATCAATAGCAGCGGCAATCACTGATAAAACAAAAGCCATTTTCATCGCAAATCCGAATAATCCAACGGGGACAATGGTTACGGCTGCAGAAACAGCACAATTTATGGCGCAAGTGCCAGAAAATGTATTAGTTATCTTTGACGAAGCGTATTATGAATATGTCACACATCCCGACTATCCACAGACATTGCCTTACGTCATGGAAGAACGCAACTTCATTATCACACGAACATTTTCAAAAATCTATGGTCTGGCGGGTTTGCGAATTGGTTATGGCATCGCGCCTCCCTCCATCATTGCAACGATGAATACTGTCCGTCAACCATTTAACTGTAATGCGGTAGCACAAGCAGCAGCACGTGCAGCACTCAAAGATACTGAGTACGTCAAGAAAAGCCAAGAGTTAAACGCAGCTGGTAAGGTTTTCCTCTACACAGCATTTGACAAGTTAGGTCTTCGCTATATCAAAACTGAAGGGAATTTTATCATGGTTTTTGTCAACCAACCCGGTGCTGATTTAGCAGATGCCATGATGAAAAAAGGGGTTATCGTACGGGCAATGGCGGGGTACGGTTATCCCGATGCAATTCGGGTTACAATTGGCAAGCAGGAGGAAAATGAACGTTTCCTTGAGGCACTTGTAGGAGCAAGGTAACATTTTTCAATGTCTTTTAGATTCAAAACTGAACGTTCTCATCCTGATTTGCAGTTGAAGTGTTTGTAGTCGCGCAATTTATTGCGCCTCTTTGAATTTGTTAATTGAGTTAACGTCGTAAACCTAACAAAATTGTGTGAATTACATTAACTGAAAGATGATAGCCATTAAAATATGAAAGAACTTATTCAGATTGATAATCGGAAACCGACACGAAAAATACAAGTCGGCGCTGTGTGGATTGGCGGTGGTAGTCCCATCTCTATTCAGACGATGACCACCACGTTGACACACGACATCGATGCTACGTTAGCACAAGTTGAACGGTGCGCGGAAGCAGGCGCGCAGATTGTCCGAGTCGCAGTGCCAGAAGAAAAGGACGCAAAAGCACTCAGCGCATTAGTCCAACGTTCTCCAGTGCCAATTGTGTCTGATATTCATTTTAACTATAGATACGCGCTTGCCGCAGTGGATGCTGGTGTCGCAAAGGTACGCATCAATCCGGGCAACATAGGGAACGAAGAACGAATTGCACAGGTTTTGTCCGCTGCGAAAGCCGCAAATATCCCGATTCGTATCGGTGTTAATGAGGGATCACTTGAAAAAGACCTATTGGAAAAATACCCGTCTCCCACTGCAGAGGCGTTGGTAGAAAGTGCGATGCGACATGTCAATATCTGTGAAGAACACGATTTTACAGATATTGCTATCTCTGTGAAATCCAGCGATCCGCTTCGGATGATAGAGGCGAATCGGTTGCTTTCAGCGAAGGTTCGCTACCCGTTGCATCTTGGCGTGACAGAAGCTGGTACACCCCGGCGCGCACATGTTAAATCTACACTTGGCATTGGCACACTGTTATTAGAAGGCATTGGGGATACGATTCGCATCTCTATCACAGGTGATCCGGTCGAAGAGGTCCTGACTGCCAAAGAACTCCTGCGTGCCCTTGGTATGGCTGAAGATATATTAGATGTTATCTCTTGTCCGTTCTGTGGGCGTGGCGACCCTGCTGCTGATTACGAAAACATAGTTACTGTAGCAGAGGAACTTTTGGAAAAACACGGTATCAAAATCCCTGTAGCAGTGATGGGGTGTGAAGTTAATGGACCTGGTGAGACGCGTAACGCTGAGGTGGGAATCCATTTGGGTGGGAAGGAGCTTGCCGTTCTAAAGATTCGTGGTGAACGGGTCCGCACCTTCCGCGGAAAAGACGAGGTAAACCCAGAGTTTTTAGCAAATGCATTATTAGAAGCAGCGCTACAGTGGCAAGCATCGGATACATAAACTTTTTTGGGCAGGTGTTCAATCCCGCCTTTTCTTGTAACATTAAGCAAAAATGCATTTTCTCCAAAAAGCGGTCCGATCCATTGTTGCACAAGTTTGTGCTATCGCGTTATTTTTCTGGTTATACCACATACTTGTGGTATATATCATGCGCGAGACAGGACTTGACCTTGGCGCGCTCAACTATAGCAGACATTTTATCCCACTTTATGCTGTCCCTCAGCTCGATCTAAGTTGGTGGATTTTTCCTGCACTTGTTGTATGTATCGGGTTCTTGTATTTCTGCTATAAATACCTCCTTCCAAATACCCTTAATCCACGGCGCCTAATCGGTATAGCGATTGTCTGTTTTCTTGCTATCAATATCAGTGTGGCACAAATTGATGGGTTCCGAGAATTAGGTACTGAAGACGATCCTAATCAGATTTTAGCAATGTTAGAACCCTACACCCGATCAGGGCTGGAATACTATGGCGACGTGCCGCGTATTCATGAATTGGGTCTCCGTGCATTTTTGCGAGATTTCAGCAAACCAGAGTTATTCAATACGCTCTCTGGGCACACGCGAACACATCCACCAGGGGGTGTGGTTTTCTTATGGCTTGTAAGCAAAATCTTTGGTTACAATCTCGTATCGGCATCGTTGGCATCAGTTCTCTTTACTGCACTCACGGTGATACCCTTCTATAAACTTGCGAAACGTCTTTACGACGAAAAGGTTGCGCTTTATGCGCTGCTGCTTTTCCTTATCACGCCAAACTTCGTGATGTTTACGACAACATCTATGGACGGACCCTTCAGCGTGTTCCCAATTCTCAGTCTCTACCTTTTTTATGAAGCGAGAGAAAGAGAAACTGCACCGGACATGACGTTGGACACATTTCGTCCTTACAGTTTATTAACAGGTATCTCCCTTGCACTCGGTATGTTTATGACTTATGCAACGGTGGTTGTTGGCGTTTTCTTGTGCGTAATCGCATTGTTGGAACGAAAAAGGGTTGTGCAGTACTTGAAGGTCTTAGCCTTTGCAGCAACAGGTTTTATCGGATTCTACTTACTGCTTTTTGTACTAACAGGTTTCGAACCCATTGAGGCACTCTGGGCAGCGATCAAAAAAGATGAAGCAAGCATGCGAAAAGGTTATGAAAGCATTGACCGTTATTTTCATCTAAGTTTCGCGAATCTCTTCGCTTTCCTGATTGGTGTAGGTATCCCAATTACAATAGTCTGGCTACGTCAACTGATATCGGCAGTTAAAGAATGGAAACTGAACAGCGCGTCACCCGAACTGGAAAACAATCAGATTCATATTCCGTGGATTTTCAACCCTGAAAAATCAGATACTTTCATCATTGGCTTCCTAATAACGCTTCTCTTTTTCACATTCTCGACTCTGTTTACAATGGAGGTAGAACGTATCTGGATTTTCATGGTGCCATTTCTCGTTATTCCTGTTGCAAAATATCTCACAGCGCGCCCGCGTTCAGACTTATATTGGGTTGCAGGAATGCTTGTTGTGCAACTCATTATATCGGAAGTTCTGTTGTATACGTATTGGTAGTGAATCACTCATAAATTGAGAATAGATCAAATGCGAATTCTCTATGTCATTGACTCTATGACAAAAGACGGTGCCGAGTCGCAATTACTCAAGACGTTAACACATTTCGCACCTGACCAATATGAAGTTTTTGTTGTGCTAAGCCGCGCGGAAGGAGAACGTATTGCAGAACTTGCCGCTCTGCCTTGCGTTAGAGATGTAACGACACTCGCAGGTGAAAACAAACGGGTAAGATTAATTGAAAAAGCCTTCACACTTGGCGGTATTATTAAGGCAGTTAAACCGGATATCGTTCATAGCTGGTTGTGGTATTCTAATTTCCTCTGTGGTATTTCCCGTAGATTCGGTTTATGGCGAAAGATTCCGTTTATTGCCTCACAGCGCGGTGATTATCACGCGAGATATAGCAAATTTCGGCTCTGGCTTACAGAAAAACTGATTTACAGTCCTGCGGATTGCCTGTTAACGAATTCAGAACAGATTCAACGTCGCCTCCACCAGTTGTATCCAAATAAAAAGATTTTCAGCATTCCCAATTTGTTGGAATTACCTACAGAAGTATGGACTCATAAACAAAGAGATGCTGCTGAAGAGAAGTTAATTGTGAGTGTCGGACGATTCGCATCAGAAAAAGGGCACCGTTATCTGATAGAGGCGTTAAGTTTACTGAATCGCAAGGATGTGAAGTGGCGATGCACATTCCTCGGTGAAGGTGAATTAGAGTCAGAACTCCGCGCAATCACCGCAAAGCATAACCTGTCGGATAAGGTGATGTTTCCTGGATTTTGTGAAGATGTCTTTTCTACGCTTTTAAAAGCAGATGTCTTTGTGCTTCCTTCGCTACATGAAGGTTCACCAAATGCTTTGATTGAGGCAATGGGTGTTGGCATGCCGTGCATCGCATCAGATGTTGGGGGAATCAGAGACTTGATTGAAAATGAGAGAAACGGCATCCGAATTCCGCCGCAGGATTCGGGCGAATTAGCAGATGCATTGCATCGCATGCTGACAGAGCCTAAGTTTGCAGGAGAATTAGGTAGAAATGCGCGTGCAACTATTCAACAAAAGTTTAATAGCGTAGAATCTATCCGAAAATTAGATGAGATTTATCAAAGTTTCTTATACTGAACATCATGTCTTACCGTCTCGCAAACTTTGCTAAAAATGCAATTTCAGTCGCTATCTACTTACTCGGCATTCCGTTGCTCATCCGAGAATGGATCTGCCGAAACCGTGTTGCAATCCTTTTGTACCACGATGTGCAGCCGGAAGTATTCACAAGGCATATCGCGTATCTCTCGCGTCATTATGCAATTATTTCATTGGAGACACTTGTTTCAGCCATCTACAAAAAAGATTTTTCCGAAATTCCTCCAAAAAGCGTTGTGATTACGATAGACGATGGACACGCAGGCAATTTCGCGCTTTTACCAATTATCAAGCAGTACCGCATTTGTCCAACAATCTATGTATGCACACAGATTATCAACACACATCGGCATTTTTGGTTCAGAATACCTGACCGATCCAAAAAAGTACGTTTAAAAAAACTACCGAATGCAAAAAGATTAAAACTCCTGAAGCAGGAGAATAACTTTAAGCCTAAAAAAGAATATCAAGATAGGCAAGCACTTAATATAGCCGAAATGAAAGAAATGAGACAAGACGTTGACTTTCAACCACATACCCGATTTCATCCGATCCTGCCACAATGTACGGAAACAGAATGTAAACAGGAGATTCGTGGAAGCAAAACGGATTTAGAGAAATATTTAGGGATTGAATGTCTCCATTTCAGTTATCCAAATGGGGATTATACTGAACGCGAGATTGAAATCGTCAAAGCAGAAGGTTTCCGTTCTGCACGCACGACAGATTTAGGGTGGAATAGTATCAATACATCACCTTATAAACTAAAGGCTATTTCAATCAGTGATGATGCTGGACTCATCTGTTTTCGCGCAGAACTGACAACAATTCCACAACGGCTTGGTAAATGGGTAAATTCTTTGTTATGGAGAAAAACGAATTAACAAAATGGCACCGTGCCTACATTCAGAACGCTTATCACGAATTGGAACAAGGCATAACACGAAAGCAACTTGGCACACTCAATATCAAAACTACTGACAGAAAGGTGTTGGATGTTGGGTGCGGTCCAGGAAACCTCCTCGTCGCGCTATCTGCAGACACCCCGCAGCTCCTTGTCGGTGTTGACGTGGACACAACCTTTTTAACGCTTGGGCGTTCCAAAATAGAGAAATTAATTACCCCGCCTTCAAAAGTTCCTACCTTGATTTGTGCATCACTTCCGACCTTACCTTTTGCGGATGAAACTTTTGATCTCGTAACCTGTTTCCTCGTTATGCCGCATGTGCCTGATGATAAAGTTGCCTTAACCGAACTTGCACGTGTCCTAAAACCGGGAGGCACACTCGCTATCTCTGGACATGGATTAGGATTTCCACTTCGCTATCTTAAACGTTTCAGGTTGAAACCGTTGCGGATGTATCTCGCCAGTTTAATTTATAGATGTACAGGTAAAAAGTGGATACGAAACACGCTTCAAAATGAAAAGCAGATTTGCAACATTTTAAGCGGCATCGGTTTAACCATAGATGTCCGAAACTACAATAAAAAAGTACTTGGATGTGTCGCCACCTATTGGATTAGGGCAACCAAAAGCGAAACAATTCCTAATGCAACACAGTAATAGGAAAATAGAGAGAACTTGCCTCGGTTTAATACGACCAGCAGAAAGCGCAATGCGATATAACCGATAATAAACGAGGTAAACATTCCAGTTCCTATGATATAAAATGGAATGGCGGTGTTTTCAATGTCCGATATTTTGAGCGCCACTGCACCGAGTATTGCAGGAATTGAGAGTAGAAAGGAGTATTCTGCAGCAGTTTTAGCGGGAATTCCCAAAAATAGAGCAAGCGAAATTGTTGTTCCTGAACGCGAGATGCCGGGTGTAATAGCACATCCTTGGGCAATTCCAATAAGCGGCGCGTGCCAGGTTTTCACTTCACTATTTGAAGAATCGGCACTATCCATATTCCCTCTACGGAGGCGAGGCAATTGAAGGATGATACCGGTAAGGATTAGCATGATGCTCACGATGTGGACTTTATCAAAGAAGGACTCTAACTGTGTCTTGAACAACACTGCGATGATGCCTGTAGGAATAGACCCAAGCAGAATCAACCAGATAAACCTGAGTTCAACTGATGCGTTAACCGTTGTAATCGGTTTTCGATAAAACTGAGCATTTCCAAGCGTTGATAGCCCGCCAATCACTAATCTTCCTATTGCGCCACGATATGCGACAAGTACAGCCGCTAATGTCCCTACGTGTAGCATTACATCAAAAAAGACGAGTGATTCTTTTAATCCGAGGTATTGCTGTGCTAAGACGAGGTGCCCTGAACTACTAACGGGGAGAAATTCGGTTAAACCTTGTAAAATGCCCAGAACAATTGCTTCAAGTAATGTCATATTGCATTTTACGCCTGGCGAAATCCTGTCTCTGTGCGATGCCAATTCTGTCCTTCGTCAGGGTGACGAAAAGGTATGTTTCTACCCAATAACTGTTTTAATACGTCACTTTCATCTGCTAACACATCATCAGTCAATTGCCGAGGCATATCCTCTTGTGGATAGATGACAGAGCGATTATACATGCCGAGTAACCCAACACGCTGTGTGTCCGTGGTGTTCGGCAGACACTGATGCCAGATCGCACCGTTTGTGAATAGGATAGAACCTTTTGGTGCGATTGCAACACTCATCTCAAGTCCTTCTGCTTCACCCAATTCCGGGCGGCGGAGCGTTTTGTGTGAACCTGCAATACATGCCGTTGCACCGTTTTCTGCTGTGAAATCGTCTAACATCCACACCGTTTGTCCTGTCAGTGAACCGGATGGAAACGGGGCTTGCATCGCCCAATACGGGTAGTCAATATGCCAACCGCCTGCAGGTGCGCCCGGTCCGACGATGTTTGCTGTGAACGTGGATGCAATCACATCCTCACCGAGCATCCGTTTCCACACTGCCACCACGGTTGGATGCTGAATCAGCCTCCGAAAAATGGGTGATTTGCCTACAATTGCCCAGACGCGTCTGATTTTACCGTCACCATAACTGTGGTCATGTCCATTCGCGATGTCCTCTTCAACCAGCTCCCAAATAGCCTCACGTGCTTCGTCTGCTTCCTCATCTGAAACCACATTCTCAATAATGTGAAAGCCAATTTCGCGTAGGTCATGTTCAACAAGGTCAAGTCTTTCTGAATTTAATGCGGATTTAATTTGCATTATGTCTCACCTCTATACTACCGAATACGCGGTAGGTTACGAATTGTCTCAATAATCTGATCTTCTAAGTCATCTGCATCGCTATCTGGTACTCGATTGTGTTTATCCATCCACGCAATATTTTTTGCCACGCTCTCAGTTACCAGAATTTGTGGACTGAATTCGGGTAACGCTGCCGCTAATTTCTCATGACTGAAAATTTGTGTATGTCCGAAGTTACCACGAAGTCCACTGAACCGTTCTGGTGACATCGCAATAAGTGTCTCTTGAGATACATGCACTATTTCTATGTCAACGCCAAGCGCTTCTGCAGCAGCACGGTGCCATTCATCCCAAGTGCGTGCTTGCGGATGGACAAGGTTGTATATTTCTCCAAAACATTGAGATTTTCCAAGGATTTCTGCAAACGCATTACCTGCATCTCGTGATGCAAGGAATTGGAAATAGTTTAGTCCATCGCCAGCGGAGAGGATCGGTTTTCCCTTGCGCAACCGGTCAATCCAACCACCGTCTCCTCCCACCTGCCGAAGAACATCCATCCCAGGGCCATGTGTATAAGACGGTTTGAAAATGGTTACAGGAAATCCATCGCGTGCATGTGCTTCTAATAAAAAGTTATCTGCAGCGACTTTTCCGAGTCCATAGCCCGATGTGCCTTGCAACGGTGCTGTTTCTGGTAGATTAATTCCACTGAACGGTGGCCCATAAGTCATCACGGTGGAGCACTGGACGAAATGTCCGACGCGTCCCTGGCATGCACGTAATGCAGACGCGGCGTCTTCAGCATTGAAACTAATCATATCAATGACAGCGTCCCAGTTTTCTGCACCGACTTTTGCCTCAAAATCGTCGCGATGTTGTCGGTCACCAAGAATCACACGGACATCTGGCGGTGGTGGGTCAACATGCTGTCCGCGGTTGAAAAGCACAACTTCGTAATTTCGGTTTTGCAGTGCCGCTACAATTCCACGACTGATGTTGCCTGTTCCACCGATAACTAAGACTTTCATTTGTTAGATGTCTCCTTTATCAATACAATATCCATTTGATCTGTCTACTATTGTCTTGTTTATGCTAAACATATAGACTTTCTTGAGAATTTTATTCAAAATTGTTGTTCACCTGCACGACAGTCTTATTACGTTTTCGGCGTGAAAAGGAGATACCACCGAATCCACTAATGATGGCGATGTAAAAACCGAAGTCGTACCACCATCCACTGTTTTGAGGTTCATAGACGCGAATATCCGAATTGAATATACTCCAGATTAGCGAAACCGGTGCAATCCATCCATGCCAAATTCCCCAGAAAAATCCTGCAGGTTTCTCTGCGGTATGCTTTCCGTCACCAGGGATGCATCCTACAACCGTGATAAGTGTTATCAATAAAATTAGGCAAATTACCTTTTGAGTGTTCATCTTTCTACTCTATGTTCATTTCAAGTTGTGGATGATCTACATCAACGATTGCTCTTGCTAAAGCCCAATCTAATCGGCGTCGGTAGTGTCCGTCACGACGTAATCCCTTGAACGCTGTCAAAAAAACGTCGTGAGTTTTTTCTCGGATTGTTGCTAACTGACCATTAAGCATATCAATATCCACAGGCCACGGCACACCGATTTTCGTGATTGAACGGCAGTGTGTCCGCACTTTATACTCACCCAATTCTTCTGGTGGACAAAAACGGATAGAGGCAGAAACGGTGTTATCTATAGCGATGAGTCCCAGATTTCCTTGCGGTTCATTGAACACAATGCTACGGTTGTTAGCAGGCAATGGCAGATGTTTTCGCAATTCTCTAAGTTTTCCGAGCAGTTGATTATTGCGCCATACCCTTACATCCGATGTTTCGTGCGGCGCAAACAATGCAAGGCCTACCGGATGTTCAGTGTCATCAAACATATAGCTTGTCTTTCTCCCATCATTATCTGGTGTTGTTACATTTTGCGTTTGTGGAACTAAAGAGATAAAATCGGATAACCGATGCAGGAACAGGCTACTCCGAATGAATGCTTCAGGGATAATTGCTGCGACCCATTCACAATGTGTCAAGCATTTCTCAAGCGCATATTTGTAAAGATCATCGTGGTTAGTTGCTTCTGGGAAAGGCAAACCTCGGCGTGTTGCGGAGTTGCGAGCAAGCCACGGTGGATTGGTAATGCAAACATTAAATCCTTTAGGAAAGTCCGCGAGTGTGTCGCGTTGCACAACACCTTTTGCCCCTGGCTCAATATCGTAAAACATCCAATCTTGACACCGTAAATATGCTAAGTCAATCAATTGCGGAATGTCCTTAGCACCTGCAAAAGGTTCTAATACGATCTGTTGTTCTAAATCAGAATCTTTTGCCCACCTATGGAACGGTTTCAGCCGAAAAGGATTTCCGCGGGTGTAGTAGCGGCCATTCGCACGTTTTTTGTCCATTTTCTACTTTTGTCTTATCTATCCAATTTTGTTTCAAAGGATGGAGAACTTTTCTGTAATTTACACATATTCGCGTAATATATCAAGCAGAATTTAATAAATATCTTCAACATCCCTTTACAATGTAAAATAAATTTGACAAAACTTGTTTTACCGTGTAGTATATTAGTCAAATTTAGATTGTTTGGGGTAAAACCGAGTTAATATATTATGAAAATGAGTCTCAATATCATAAAACAAAGATTTAAAGTGTTAGTCAGCGCGTGTTTATTTTTGTCTTTCTGCGCTGTATATGTTGAAGCAGCAACGCGTGAATACTGGATTGCTGCCGAAAAAGTTGTTTGGAATTACGCACCGAGCGGAAAAAATCTTGTCCGTCCGAAAATGGGATTAGGTGTTTGGGGTAAGGTGCTCACATACCATAAATATCGCTACATTCAATATACTGATGACACCTATACTAAACAGGTTGAACAACCCGAGTGGATGGGTATCCTCGGACCGCAATTGCGTGCCGTGGAAGGCGATAATATTAAGGTGTATTTTCTAAATCGTGCCGACAAACCGCTCAGTATTCATGTACACGGTTTGCAATATGATGAGGCAAACGAAGGCGCTGATATGAAAGGACTTGGAGCCGCTGTTCCACCGGGTGGTACGTTCACTTATCATTGGGAAGTTGGGGAAGACGCTGCACCCGGTCCAAACGATCCATCATCCATCGTCTGGCTTTATCATTCGCATGTTGACGCGGTTACAGAGGTGTACGATGGACTCATCGGCACAATTATTGTCACTAAAAAAGGGATGGAACGTTCCGAAAAGGATGCACGTCCAAAAGATGTTGATAAATCGTTTACGACACTATTTCTTATTTTCAATGAAAACGAACGCGAAATAGCCGATAGTGCATACTACGAAGCTTATAAATCTCCTGAAGAAGCCGAAGAAGGAAATCTTAAACATGCAATCAACGGATTTATCTTCGGAAATTTGAAGGGTTTAGAAGTGAACCAAGGAGATAGAGTACGTTGGCATCTTGTGGGGTTAGGCACTGAAGTAGACATGCACACGGCGCACTGGCACGGGCAAACCGTCTTAAATAGTGGTAAACGCACAGACGTTGTTGATCTGTTGCCGGGCAGTATGGTCACCGTAGATATGGTAGCGAGAATGCCGGGGAATTGGCTTTATCATTGCCACGTTGCTGACCATATTACAGCGGGAATGAATACACGCTGGCGGGTCGTGCCGAAACATTAGCCAGACAGGGGCAACAACTCTGAACTTATTATCACTTTATCTGTCATAAAAATATGAAGGATGGGTATAATAAACAACCTTGATTATGCTTAAAGGTAGTAGGCACGCTCCGCGTGCCGTACACAGATTGTTTTAAATAGACGACAAATTACAGAAGCCCTTTGGCGTTAATTTGACAATGAATTGCGCTATTACGAACGCCGTAAATATAAATAGAAACGTATAGGTGTTTTAGATTTAACAATAGAGGAGATGACTATGTTTAAAAACCGATCCATTTTATTCAATTACTTTTTATCTATCTTTCTGTTGCTCACACTCATCGGGACAGTGCATGCCGAAACGATAACACTCTATTCGGGACGTAGTAAGAGTCTCGTTGACCCAATTATTCAGCAGTTTGAAAAAGAGACAGGCATTGAAGTAAAGGTAAGTTATGCTAATACGACTCAGTTAGCCGCTAAACTTCAGGCCGAGGGTGAAAAAAGTTCCGCATCTCTATTTTGGGCACAAGATGCTGGTGCGCTTGGTTCTGTCAACAAGAAAGAATTGTTCACAAAGCTGCCGGAATCAATTCTTATGAAAGTTCCGAAGACCTTCCGTCACGCTGATGGATTCTGGGTTGCGACAAGCGGTAGGGCTCGCGTCCTTGCTTATTCCCCTGAGCGCGTAAAAATTGAAGCACTTCCTGAAAGCGTGTTTGATTTAACGCAACCGAAGTGGCGTGGCAAAGTCGGTTGGGCACCGCTAAATGCCTCATTCCAAGCGTTTGTAACAGCGATGCGTGCACAAGTTGGTGAGGAGCGCGCCGAAAAATGGCTACGCGATATGAAAGCCAACGGCGCAAAAACCTATCCCAAGAATACACCGATTATAGAGGCACTTGCTGCAGGGGAAATTGATCTCGGTTTGCCAAACCATTACTACCTCTTCCGTTTTAAAAAGAGAGATTCAAAATATCCAGTGGAACAGACCTTCTTTAGAGCAAACGATCCAGGCAACCTTGTGAATGTCGCTGGAATTGGATTGCTGAAAAGTGGCGAAAACAAAGAAACTGCTCTTAAGTTCATTGAATTTCTTCTCTCGGCTAAAGCACAACAGTACTTTGTCAGTGAGGTTTTTGAATACCCTGTGACTGAAGGTGTGATACCGAATGCCAAATTATTGCCATTAGAAGATTTACTCAAAATAGTACCGACATTTGATTTAAATGAAATGGATGATCTTGAAGGTACCATCAAACTGCTTCGACGGGTCGAGATGATGTAGACAGAAATGGAAATTGATTGTTGAGATATTGAGGTGAATCATCAATACGCAACGCACCTTAATAATTCAAGTTGGACAAAGATGGTACTTCTTCATTCCTGCAATCATTATTGCTGTCGGTGGGTTGATTCCATTAGGATATCTGATTGCCAAAGCGTTTGATGTTGAGGGCACTGCGCTGGTGGAAAATCTGTTTCGCTGGCGAAACGCGAAACTTTTTCTCAACACGCTTTTGTTGACGGTTGGCGTTCTTATTTTTGATATTCTTTTGGCAACCCCTGCGGCATGGTTGACCACCCACTCAGACCTCCGAGGTAAACGGATTTTTAGCGTCTTATGCGCGTTGCCTTTAGCTATCCCAGGCTATGTGATGGCTTACGCGCTCTTGGCACTTGGAGGAAATAACGGTATATTTGCCGCACTTTTTGGTAAAAGCCTCCCACGTCTTAGCGGATACTGGGGGGCTTTAATCGCGCTCTCCTTCTATACGAGTCCATATCTCTTTCTGAATTTACGCACAGCACTCTTAGGACTTGACCCAAGTCTTGAGGAATCAGCACGAAGTCTCGGTTACCGACAGTGGGACGTTTTCATACGTGTTATCCTTCCACAACTTCGTCCCGCATTCTATGCAGCCGGAATGCTCATCTGTTTACATGTGCTTGGTGATTTTGGTGTTGTTTCGTTGATGCGTTACGAGACATTTAGTTATGCGCTGTACATTGAGTATAACATGGCGTTTGAGCATAACTACGCTGCATGGTTGGCGTTGATACTTCTTGCCTTTACGGGTTGCCTACTCTATCTTGAAACACAATTGTTAACTAAAGTAACGCTCCATCGTGCAGGACATGGCACTTCTCGGCACCGGACCTTAATCCCGCTGGGTAGATGGAAAAGTGCGGGTTATCTTTATTTAAGTTTACTGTTCGTTGCAACTGTCGGGATACCTGCAGCGACTGTTTTTCTTTGGCTGTTCAAGGGGTTCGAGGTATCAGCATTAGATGGCGTGTTGGAATCACTGGTCGGTTCTATAGGGGTTGCTGTTCCATCCGCGTTATGCTGTGCAGTTTTAGCTGTTCCATTTGCATATATTGGTGTGCGTTATTCTTCACGTTTCTCAAACACGTTAGCGCGAATTCCGTATATCATTTACGCTATACCACCGCTTGCATTTGCACTATCATTCATCTTTATTGTGGGAAGTACTGAGACTATATTTTTACTAATCTGCGCGTGTATTCTACACTTCCTTGCAGAAGCGACAGGACCCGTGCGTAGTTCACTCTACCAAGCTTCACCCCACTTGGAGGAAGCTGCGCGTTCACTCGGATGTTCACCTGTCCAAGCATTTCTCAGGACGCTATTTCCACTCCTCACACGCGGCATGTTGGCTGCCACTGTCCTCGTTTTCCTCGCCACAATGAAAGAATTGCCGCTGACCCTCCTACTCCGTCCCCCCGAATATGAGACTTTAGCAGTTAACGTGTGGGATTACACAGGAGAAGCAATGTTCGCTCAGGCTGCCCCCTATGCATTTGTAATCCTGATTTTTTCAGCCCTCTTTATCGGCACTCTCATCCACAAAGAGTAAAATGACACAATTTTCAACAATTCTTGGACATATTTGTCTAATTCTGATATAATGCGGACATGTAATTTGGTGATTGTATGTCAGTCATCGGTTACCGACATTTCGTAATACCTGCATACACTATGGAAAACATACTTTGTTAGAATTTTTCACATTACCGTCGTTTACCGCGCTTGGTGGAAATGCGCTCAGAATACTCCTCTCATTTGTGCTGAGTGTATTTATTGTGCTTATTTATCAGTGGACACATGCCAAAGCGCCACAAAAATCTTTTACCGATACCCTCATCATCCTTTGCATGTTAATTTCAGTGGTGATGGTCATAATTGGCGATAGCATTGCAAGAGCATTTAGTCTTGTCGGGGCGCTTTCAATTATTCGTTTTCGCACAGCAATCCAGGACCCGCGCGATATAGGATTTGTTTTTTTCGCGTTAGCAGCGGGTATGGCTGTTGGTGCTGGAAGTCCAGCAGTTGCAATTCTCGCTACGTTCCTTATAGGGATTATTATCCTTTGTATGTACCATTGGCATCAACATTTTGCAAAGGATAACGAATTTACGCTTGAAATTTGTCTGCTTCCCGACCAACAATCCGAAACCGTTTACCGTCCAATTTTCAATAAGCACATCACCTATGAACGTTTAATTGAAAAACGGATAAAAAAATCACAAGTAGTTGAATTGAACTTCCGTGTAAAATTGGCAAAGCCTAATGAGTGGCTCACATTTTATAATGAACTCTCTAAACATGAAAGCATCACTGAAGTTAAATTAGATCAGGAATAAAATACGGACCTCCTTATTTTGGAGTTGTCTAAACCAAAAATGGAATGAAGGAGAATATCGTGAAACATATAAAACTCATAGCACTTATTGGCATATTTTTTTGCGTTGCAACGTATGCATACGCTCAAGAAAATGAAGACACATCAAAACTTTCAGAGGAACAGAAGCGATTTGACCTTGATGGGAACGGTGTACTTAGTCGTGAAGAAGATCAACTCATGCTTCGAATTACAAGTTTAGAGGCGTTCACAGATAGTAAACTAAGCCGTGAAGAAATTGAGAAGATAGCTGGTAACCGTTCAGATAGAGATGACGGTAGGACACCGACCAATTTTAGAGGGGCACCTCCAAATTTTAGAGGTGGAAGAGGCGGGCCTCGACCACCGGAAAAAATGGTTGCACGGTTTGATACGAATAATGACGGAAAACTGACTGGTGACGAGCGGAAAGCGGCACTTGAAGCGCGCGGTGACGCATACTCACCTGAACAACGCGCGGGAACCCTGATAGGCAATATTCAGAGCGACGTGGAAGCAAGTCTTGCTTCCACACCAAAAGATTTACCCGCATTCTATGATGCAGGGACACTCCGTACTCTATATCTCCGTTTCCACGATGAAGATTGGTATGCACAACTAAATGCATTCTATCGTACAGATGTTGAAGTGCCAGCCGAGTTAGTTGTTGACGGGAAGGTTTATCCAGAAGTCGGTGTTCGCTTCCGCGGCACCTCCTCCTACTTTACTGTTCAGTCAGCAAAAAAGTCCTTCAACATTGCCGTTGACTATGGCGATGATAGCCAACGCCTTCACGGTTATAAGACGCTCAACTTACTCAACGGACACGTTGATGCGTCTTTCCTTCGCGAAGTACTCTACAATAGGATTGCACGCGACTACATACCCGCCATGAAAACTAATTTTGTTAAATTGGTGATCAACGGTGAAAGTTGGGGTGTGTATATCAATTTGCAGCAATTCAACAAAGATTTTCTGGATGAGTGGTTCGGCACAAGAGATGGTGTCCGTTGGAAAGTCGGTCCCGGGGGTGGTGCTTTGACCTATCCCGGAAACGATACAGAAGCATATCAGAGCACATACCAACTTAAAACTGCGAATATCGAAAATCCATGGGAAGACCTCATTGCGCTCTGTGAAATGCTTGCGCCCAAAACACCTGATGCAAAATTAGAAACGGACCTACCATCAATATTTAACGTTGACCGTGCCTTGTGGCAATTGGCTGTCTCAAACGTCTTTATGGATGATGATAGTTACATTCATAAAGGTGGAGATTTTTCCATTTATCAGGATGTCAATGAGAGATTTCACCTCATATCGCACGATAACAATGAAACTTTTAGGTTTGGTGGCGAGCGTCGTGGTGGTGGACCCGGTGGCAGAGGTCCCGGCGGTTGGTCGTGGGGAGAGTTAATATTAGGGACGGTATCTCCAACGACACACGCTGAAAATCCGATGCGTCCTGTTATTAGCCGTCTGCTTGGCAATCCAAAATGGAAAGCACGATATATCGCACATGTACATACAGTCGTAGATGAGTGGCTTGATTGGGAGGTGTTGGAACCGGTCATCAAAGAATACCATACACTCATTGATGCAGAAGTACAGCAAGACGATAAAAAACTTTACGACTACCGCAGTTTTGAGGAAAGTGTTGATGGCGACCGTGGTGGACGCACGCCGAGTTTCAAGCGATATGTAACCCAAAGGCGAGAGATTTTACTCAATCATCCAGAATTGAAAAAGCCTACACCAAAGATTATTTCCGTTTCCACACCTGAGAATCCTACGTCAAATCAAACCGTCGAAATTACAGCGAAATTAGATAAAACTGTTGCAGCGGATTTGGTGTTACTGTATTATAGTACTGATCGTCATGCAGTTTTTAAACACACAGAGATGTCAAAGAGCGGAGATAAATTTGTCGGTAGTATTCCATCTTTTCCAGCAGATACAACAGTCTATTATTATGTGGAAGCAAGTGCAGTGAAAACACATGGCACTACAACATTTTCGCCTGCACGCGCAGAGTTCGGCGCTACCCATTACAAGGTCACATTACCACAAGCAAAAGAGGTGGTGGTCGTAATTAACGAACTCATGGCAACCAATACCACGAGTATTGTTGACCCGCAGGGAGATCACGAAGACTGGCTTGAATTGCACAACCTTACAGATAGCCCCGTGCTGCTCACCGGAATGTATCTTACTGATAAAATGGACAATCCCAGAAAATGGGAATTTCCTAAAAACACTACGATACCACCGCGTGGGTACTTAATTGTATGGTTAGATGAAGATGGAAAAGCGGCAGAAGGGTTACATGCAAACTTTAAATTATCTCGCAGTGGTGAAACAGTCATGCTCGTGGATACGGACGCGCGCATGAATCAGGTGATAGATACAATTACATTTGGACAGCAGAAAAAAGATACCGCTATCGGTAGATTACCGAATGCTACTGGTACTTTTCAAACTGTGCAAATGACACCTGGGAAACAAAACACTAAAAAGAAAACAAAATAACGGATCTCCAAAAGAAAAACGAACTTTTTTGTTTGTGCTATGTCCTATCAGTTGAAAACGAAATCTAAAACCTAATGATAGCAAAAACTTTTAGAAGTTCATGAACACTGGAGGAGATAATGTCCGTTACGACCCTCACTGCAGATATGGAAACCTATTCGGATATAGCCCAAGTGGAAGATTTCGACACCCAACAGGAACGCGAACTTATTTTGCGATGCCAAGAAAGAGATACTGCTGCGATGGGAACCTTAATTGTGCAATACCAGCACTGGGTTTACAATATCGCTTACGGTATGCTTGGACATCATGAAGACGCAGAAGATGCTGCACATGACGCATTCCTTTCTGTTTGGCAAAATATCAATAAGTTCCAGTTCCGATCCCGATTTTCTACATGGCTTTATCGGATTGTAAAGAATAAGTGTCTCAATCTTATTGACCAACGTAAACGCCGAAAAACAGAACCGATGGAGATTGATGACTCACAACCTTGGGTACCGCTTGACACCAGAACACCTGAACAAGAAGCACTGCGCACCGAACAGAGTGAAATACTCCACGCCGCCCTTGGCAGGCTCAAAGAAAGTTATCGAACAATCTTAATTCTGCGAGAATTGCGTGAACTCTCTTATGAAGAAATAGCGGAAATTCTCAATTGCACACTGGGACGCGTCAAGTCCCGCTTACATGAAGCACGAAAAGCCTTAAGAGCTGAACTTGAACGTATCGATTGGTAAGTAGTAGGCACACTCCGCTGTGCCGTAACCCTAAAGTCCAATGCACGCGCTGTCGTGCCGGAACCTCTAACTAATTGAAGTCATAAAAATGAAACATCAACATATTCAGAAACAACTATCGGCATATTTAGATAATGAATTGGCACCGGCTATGCATAAAAAGGTGGATGACCATCTTCACGGCTGCCAAGAATGTGCAGACATACTGGCAGATTTCAAGCAAAACCAGCAACAGATTGCGCAACTTGTGCACCCCGCGCCATCTATGAAGAACGCCGTTTTGGCAAAGATTAGAGAAGCCGAAGCAGCACCGCAGAAAAAATTGCTTCCAATATTTAGACGTTGGGTTTTTCGTCCTTTCACTGTTGGTGCAACTGCCTTTTCAACTGTCTGTATCATTGTCGCCTTTTTCATCTTTACATATTCGCCTGCCCCTCAATACGATGAACTCCTTGATTTCTATTTTGGTGTTCATACAGAAGAGGTCGCGAATAATCCCTTGAAATCGAACGTCGCTACGCCACTTAGCAATCCCACGACATTTACCGAAGATATCGGTGAAGATACAGAGACATTGCTCAATCTGTATCTGGGTGATTAATCCGCTGTGGATCTAAGAAATGCATAGGTGATCTTATGTCAACCAAACCACTACGCGCATGCTGCTTTTTAACGCTAACTATCTCTCTGTTAGTAGCCAACTATCTCTTTGCCGATGTCGCTACGCTTAAACGCATTGCGGAAGCAGAACGTGATGTTGCTTATATCGGGCTTCGCCTAAAAACATCCAGTACATCTCGCGGCGTGCGGACGATGGAGGAAATTGTCATTCATAGAACGGCAGAAGATGCTTATCGGAAGGTCGAATCTGTTATTGGAGAACAAAAGTCATTTGTTAAAGAAAACGAGAGCGACAAGAAACAGGACGACAAAACCAAAGAAAGAGATGATCGTAGAAGGAGCAGAGAATTTAGATGGGCACGACAGGGAAGCCAATTCTCTCCAAAAGAAATTGAATTGATCGCACAAAACTACGAATTGGAGCTGCGACGTTGGGGAGAAAAAATCGCGGGTTATGAGACCGACCTCCTAATTATCAAGCCCAAAAACACCGGTAGACCCACAAAACATATCTACTTTGCACGCAAAAACAGTGTTATCTTACGGGGGGAAGATTTAGACCCCTCTGGGGTACTCCGAGAAATGTTCGTTTATACCCGAATCAGTTTTGACCCTAAGAGCGTGGAAACCAAGTGGAAAAGTTTACGCGAAAAGATTAAACCGGAACCACGGAGTTACCACCCCGTTTCTCATGCTGAAGCCGAAAAAGTCCTTAAGAAAAAACCGATTAAACCGCAATACTTACCCCCCGGTTTTCAACTTCAGAGTCTGTATAAACATAAAATAAGAAGTAGAAATTCAATACGATTAAAATATACAGATGGCTTGTTGGATTTCAACCTATTTGAAATGACTGGCAAAATACCAAGTCGTGGTGATCGCAATCGAGAGGAGAATGTAATTCAAATTGGCGATACATCTGTGCAGAGATATCAGCGAGGATCGACCCATGCATTCACATGGTCAAGCGGGGATGTCCATTTCTTCCTATATGGACCAATGTCTGTAACTGAATTGCAGAAGGTTGTAGAATCTATTATCCACAAAGCAAATCAGAAGTAGAACGAGTTATCTATCGTAGGGGCGGGTCTCTGTGCCCGCCCATTGTTTGTACAGCAAATATGTCAACTTAACGCTATATGCGCGGACAGCATTCGGCGGGGCACAGAGACCCGCCCTACAATTATAGTAAACTTCACAATTACCTTTACATTGGCGAGGTTAGGAAACCTCGCCAGCGCATGCGTGTGGGAATTGCTGTTCATTGAAATGTCCAACCTGTAATAACCACAACCAAAGGAGAAATCATGAAAATCTATCAGGTCCTAATGTTAACTACCCTCTTAACCGGACAATTTCTTGCAGGCAGCGCAGATGCCGACAATCATGCTGACCCCATAAAAGACGAACTTGAGAAATCACCGCGTCATGGGGAATGGGTAAAAATCACCGCTGCTGATAAGCACGAACTCAACGCTTTTATCGTTTTCCCGGAAGTGAAAGAACCCGCAACTGCTATCATTGTTATCCACGAGATTTTTGGACTAACCGATTGGATTCGACTCGTCGCAGATAGGCTTGCCGCCGATGGATTTGTCGCTATCTGTCCAGATTTGCTTTCCGGTATGGGACCGGAAGGTGGCGGAACAGAGAGTTTTGCCTCTGGTGACGATGTACGGCGCGCAATTCGTGGGCTTACAACGGAACGCGTGACAACAGATTTAGATGCTGTGCGCAAATATGTTCACGACTTACCCTCAACGAACGATAAGGTCGCAGTCTCCGGATTCTGTTGGGGTGGTAAGCAAACGTTTAGTTATGCTGTTCATTCTGATGAGATTGCTGGTGCGTTTGTGTTTTACGGTTCTGCACCACCTATAGAAGATGTCCCCAAGATTTCTGCACCAGTATACGGGTTTTATGGTGAGAGCGATAACCGTATCAACGCGACAATTGATGCGACTAAAACTGCAGCGGATGCCGCAAAAGTTAAGTATGAACCTGTTATTTATAAAGGTGTTGGTCATGCATTCTTGCGGCGCGGCATGGCGGAAAATGCGAATGAAGCACAGAAAACGGCTACTAAAGAAGCATGGGAACGGTGGGTTACGCTTTTGCGCGGTCTTTAGCACCGAAGGTGCGAAAGGTGTATAGTAAACTTGTGTCATTCTAAATTTTAGCCCCAGCGGGGCGACAGGTGTATTATAGATTAAGGAATCACATGATGGCTGATACCTATACCCAATTGTACGTACATATTGTATTCGCTGTTAAAGGCAGACAGCACCTCATTCCGAAACAACACAAAGAGGCACTACATCAATATATAACTCGTATTATCACAAACAAAAAACAGACAGTAATTCGTATCAATTCAATGCCGGACCATATCCATATCCTTGTCGGTCTAACACCCGATATTGCATTATCTGATTTGGTGAGAGACATAAAGGCAAATTCATCAAAACACATTAATAAGAAAGGATGGATTATGGGGAGATTTGAATGGCAGAGAGGTTTTGCAGCATTTTCATATTCTGAATCTCAGTTGGATACGGTTGTTAATTACATCAAAAATCAGGAAATTCATCATTCTCGTCTGACATTCAGAGAAGAATATCTTGCGTTTTTAGAACGTTTTAATGTTCCTTATAATCCGAAATACGTCTTTGATCCGGATGACGATTCTGAGATTTGAGCACCTTTCGCCCCGCTGGGGCTTTAGAATGTTGTTTACGCGTATTTCTATACACCTTTCGCCTCTCCGAGGCTGTTGCAATTTTATGCGGTGTTTCTTTGATGTATTAGCACCAGAGGTGCGAAAGGTGTATAGTAAACGTATGTCATATACGTTCTTGAGCACCAGCGGTGCGGAAGGTGTATAAAATTGTGAGGCACAGAGACCTCGCCCTACAATGAAAGTGAGCATTTAGAAAGAAATCGGGCGGACAAAGCCTCCCACAAAATTGGTAATCAATAAGGAACACACATGCCAAACCGACTCAAAAATAAAATCGCAATTATCACAGGGGCAGCGCGCGGTATTGGCGCGAAAAGTGCTGAGCTTTTTGCTGCAGAAGGCGCGGCTGTTGCTATCTGGGATGTGAACGCGGAACGTGGGAACACAGTAGCACAACAGATTCAATCTGCGGGCGACACAGCAATTTTCTGCAAATGCGATGTAACCGATGCCACGCAGATTAAAGATGCAGCACAACACATCACATCTGAACTTGGCACACCGAACGTACTGTTTAACAATGCGGGAATCGCTGTTGTAGGGGAATTAGAGCATATTTCTGAAGCGGATTGGGATCGGCAGTATGCGGTCAACGTGAAAAGCATCTATCTTGTTTCACGGGCAATTGTCCCGTTGATGCGCGAGGCAGGTGGCGGTGCGATTATCAATATGGCGAGCGAATCTGCTTATGTCGGGTTTCCGATGCATCCTGCCTATACATCTTCTAAAGCTGCTGTGGTACATCTCACCCGTAGCATGGCGGTGCGGTATGCTGAGGACAACATCCGCGTCAACAGTCTATGTCCCGGCACGATTAACACGGAGCTTTACCAAGAATTCATCGCACAACAGGATGACCCCGAAGCGGTCAACAGAGAGATTGAAGCGATGCATCCGTTGGGTATCGGTGAGCCGGAAGACATCGCATGGGCGGCGGTTTATTTGGCGTCAGATGAATCGCGATATATGACGGGCGCACCGATGTTGGTTGAGGGTGGAATTCTGTCCTTATAATAAGGTGAACCGTAGGTTGGGTAGAGCGAAGCGAAACCCATAAGTGTCAACTTAAGAAAAAAATGCTGGCTTATCTCTTGTGGGAGGGGTTTTCAACCCCGATTTCTTCTCTATGAGAGGTATTCAACTATGAGAAATCAATATATCGGGCAGACAAGGTTTCCCTCCCAGAAGAAAATATATTATCCTTACAACTACCCAATCAATGTAAAATCAGGCTTACAAAACCTCTTGTAGGAGTGAATCAACGCAGCATGCGCGTATGGCATGCTGCGGATTTTCAACCGCGATAAATCGGCGTTGAAAACGCCTCCCACAAGAAAGGTAAATTGGGCGGACAAAGTCCTCCCACAAGAAAGATAAATCGGCGTTGAAAACGCCTCCCACAAGAAAGATAAATCGGCGTTGAAAACGCCTCCCACAAGAAAATGTCCCTTTCCCTACAACGCATGATCCGACGGTTTAAGACCCTTCTTAAACGTACCGAACCCGAAGAAAGTCGGCTCATATTCACCGACATAATCAACATTGCTTTTCTCAGGGATAACGTCCTCCATCCCCATACCCCAATAACATCCGTTGACAAGCAGACGCCGCAACCCTTCGCTTTCTAAATCAACAGACGCTCCCATCGTGGTATTGAATACACGAGACGTATTCCCCAATTCACCCGTATATGTCTTTATCCATGCCAACGGCATTGTGACGGTATCCGGTTTCGGTGCATCTGTCGGTTCCATACCGACCAACACCTGTCCGTGTACCAAGACCTGTGCATCGCCTGTCAATTCCTTAATACCGTAAACATCCGACGGTCCCCATATATCCGAAACACCTTTAAGTATAGGATGATCTTTGTGCCCTTCATCAATCACACCCCGCGCGCTCTCTTTGCCGTGATGTCCATGATGATTGATCCAAGTCTCTCCAAGCACTTGCCGACCGTAGCCACCATCAAATTCTTTGCTATTAAAACTATATTTCGCGTAGGGACTATCAAGGTTACGCGTATAGTTGAAAGCGTGTGTCGCTGTCCGAAGTCCCATCACTGGTTTACCTGCATTCGTATAGTCTATGATATGTTTCATCTGTTCATCGGGCAGTTCACGGAAACGCGTGAACAACACCAGCATATCCGCTGATTCCAGATGATGGAGCCCCGGTATGTTTTCCTGATTATTCGGATCAATTTCGCCTGTTTCGGGATTGATAGCGAACAGCACTGTGCATCGGAAGCCGTGATGTGTGGCTAATACTTTGCCTAACATCGGCATCGCTTCTTCGGAACGATATTCCTCATCGCCACTTACCAGAACAATGTGTTTGCCTTTGCCAGCATCATCGCCACCTTCATAAACAACCCATTCGTTATTCATTGATATATTATACTCCAGTCATAAGATTTATATTTCAGAGTATAGCACAGTTTTGGTAAAAAGTCATGGGTGTGTTGTTAATTAATGATTAATGTCCGAGGCGCAGCATGCCGGACGCGCATGCTGCGTTGATTTGGCAATGAATTGCGCGACTACGAACGCACATAGTCTTGAGATTACGCGATTGCGAACAACAATTAAACTTGACAACCCTAAAATACACCTTTATAATATAACTATACTTTGGACAATTTTAGCTGTTTTCGTGAGGTTGGGTTAGAGAAAAACATATAGTTTTCATATTGGACACCTGT
>JAGWBU010000156.1:0-6284 GCA_021295735.1 Candidatus Poribacteria bacterium
TCCTTCTTTTGAGAGTGGGAAAATGTAATCATAATAGAATAGTATACACCATTTTATAAAAATGCGTAAGTCCTGTTAAAATAAAAAATTTTACAGATTTTTGGAGTAATACTATGCAAAAGTGCATCCGAAAATGTGTATAGGTAAAATCATTGTGATTTTTTAAGTTTTATTGTATACTTTTGCATGTAGCATACATGCATGAGATTTCACCGATGTCTGTTGACATCCTTAACTCTATTCCAAAATTTACATTTACATAAGGAGGGACCGTTATGTCTTTGAACCACACCACCCTTAATCTAAACGTATTACTTACAAGGCGATGGTGCCTCTGCCCATTCTCAATATATTGATTTGAAATGGCATAGGTACCAGCGCCTCACTCTGAGGAGTCGTTATCTATGTCCGAATTTAATCCCGATTTTTGGGAAGTTCCGGTGCCACCGGAATTTTTTGACCAACTGACTACGGAAGACCACCTCTGGTATCAGTCCCCCTCTGACGAATATACAAAGGCACGTCAAGCAAAACGGCAAAAAGTCTTAGAACAGATTCGTCATATTGTTTCCAAAGAACTGACTGGTCGCCAAAATGATTGCGTTCAACTCTATTTTTACGAAGGGAAAACACAAGAGGAGATCGGTTGTATCCTCGGCATTTCTCGCAGGGTTGTCAGTCAACATCTCTTTGGTGTCACGCGGGGCGGGAGGAAGGTCGGCGGCGCGATTAACAAAATCCGAAAGATGTGCCGCAAATTGGGAATACACTATCCGTAGTTGTCTTGTAAACAGAACTATTTGATTGTGGAAGAAAATCGCCGTGAGAGAGAATCTTAATAGTTGTCTCTCACGGTGAGCACCTTAATTTCACCTTCAACTTAAAACGCTAAACCGGAATTAAATTGGCGTTTTCCCTACCATCTTATTCTTTTCTTTTGCAACCCTCTTGCTTTAAGCAAAAACGGTTCATCATGGAACTAAAAGCATGGAGATTTCACGCTGCCCACTGAAACTTACAGATTGCCAAAAATCCGTATCTGTAGTATTCTTATTTCCGTTTCTTATATCAAAAATCTCACGGAAAAACACAATACTTTGAAAAAGGGTGAATCTCATGGCAATTCGGATTGCGATTATTGGTTGTGGTGGTATGGCAAACGGTCATCTTAACGCTTATCTTACAATTCACAATACAGAACCCGGTAAAGTGGAACTCGTCGCGATGTGCGATGAAGTTAAGGATCGGGCAGACAACTTTGCCGAACGAGTCAAAGAGGTGACAGGTAAAAAGCCTGCGGTGTTTGATGACACAGACACAATGCTTTCAACGGTAGATTTAGACGGTGCGGATATTTGCACTTCACACGCGCATCACCATATCAATGCGATTAAATGTCTCAACGTTGGTGTCAACGTCATGGTAGAAAAACCGATGGGTGTTACCGTCAAAGCCACACATGCGATTATTGCTGCTGCGAAAGCGAACGGTAAAATTGCAGCAACGGCAGAAAATATACGACGAATGCCGAGCCGCCGCACAGCGGAGTGGTTGATGAACGAAAAACAGATGCTCGGTGATTTACGTATGTTCTGTGCGCAGCACGCGAGTCATCGGGAACCGAACCCTCAAAGCGAATGGCACTGGCGACTTGACCTAACACTCGGTGGTGGAGGTATGGTGATGGATTCTGGTGCACATTATTGTGATACGTTGCGTTTTCTTTTTGGTGATCCAAGTACCGTTTATGGACGCGTTTGCCAATTTGAGAATCTTGAAGTCACCAAAGCTGGAGAAATCGTCAAGAACGAACAAGAAGACACGTGGGTAGCAACAATTAACTTCAAGAACGGTGTCATCGGATTGTGGACATGCACATGGGCCGCGGTTGGACACGGGTTTAATCACGTCGTTTACTATGGAAGCGAAGGGTGTCTACTTGATAATGGGGACATCTTCCACGGACCATTTGAAGGTGGAGAAGTCATTCTCAAAGACGGTTCCCACCATTCAATGGAAAGCCTTATCGCTGAATATATGGCAAGTTTGTCTGACCAAGAGAAAAACCGACTTTTTCCGCACAATTTCACCGATGGTGTAGTGCTTGAATGCTACGATTTTGTAGATGCAATCGAAAACAATCGTCCACCCGAATTGGATGCTGCAGCAGGACTCCGCGCAAAATCAATCTGCGAAGCAATCTACGAATCCAACGCGTGCGGGCAAGCAGTCAACCACGAAGAAGTGGTATCTGGCGACATTGAGGTTTATCAGAAACCGATCAACGAACGGTGGGGTTTATAGTTGTCTGATAAAGAACAAACTGCCGCCACGACATCTGATAAAGCCACTGAACGCAAAGATGAGTCTGTTAAGAGAGAAAAACTTGTTGGTTACTTTGAACTTCTACTAAGTAATTCCAACTTTCGTTGGCTTTGGGCAGGACAAGTTGTCAGCCTCTTAGGCGATTGGTTTAATATCATCGCTTCTGCGATACTGATTCACAATCTGACGGAATCGGGATTGGCATTAGGCATATTGTTTACAATACGAATGCTTGCCCCCTTCTTCGTAGCACCGCTCGCGGGTATATGCGCTGATCGCTTCAACCGAAAGCACATCTTAATCATCACTGATATCGTCCGAGGACTACTTCTTCTCGGATTTCTTTTTGTTAAAGACGCAAACGATATCTGGCTTCTTTACCTCCTCACGACGCTTCTATTTGGTGTAAGCGGGTTCTTCAGTCCTGCACGCAGTGCGATCCTACCGGATGTTACCTCACAACGCGAACTCGGCACAGCGAATGCACTGAGTGCTACAACATGGTCAGTAATGCTTGCTTTTGGAGCAGCTATCGGAGGATTTACAGCAGGTCTATTTGGGGTTCATACAGCCTTTATAATTGACGGATTAACCTTTTTCGTTTCAGCTGTCCTCCTACTACAGATTAAACTGCCGCACCGTTCTACCTCTACAACAGAGGTTCGCGAAGGTTCAAAGTTTACAACACTCCGTTACATGTTGCGGCATCCCGATATTTTCATTATATCGCTACATAAAGCGGCTATTGCACTCCTATTGTCTTCTGGATATATGGTGGCACAAGTCGAGATTGCAAAATCGCACTTCGTTATAGGCATGGGAGGTGCAATCAGTTTAGGACTGATGTATTGTATGAATGGCGTTGGCAGCGGTATAGGACCAATAGTTGCAAGATATTGGGCAGGGGACCGGGATAAACCGCTTCGGCGCTGTATCAGTCTCGGTTATTTGATCGGAACGGTTGGACTCGCGATTGCTGCGCCGCTGTTGAGTCTACCAATTGTAGTTTTTGGTGGTTTTATCCGAAGTATTGGTGGCGGAATCGCTTGGGTATTTTCTACTCAACTGCTCCTGCAACGTGCTCCCAATGAGATACGAGGACGCATCTTTGGCACGGAGTTTGCGCTCTTTACGCTTATGGGAGGAATCGCTACGGCGACCGTCGGTGCAATGCTGGATATCTTTGGCGTGCAGGCTGTTTTATGGGGAATGACTGCGCTTCCACTTATTCCTGCAGTACTATGGTGGCTATGGCAGGCACGACACATATCCTCAGATGCGGGAAAACGATGAAGGTTTTTCTTGCATTACAGGAATGATGTAGCTGCGAATTGTTATTTCCTCCAATGTTTCTGTTTCAACGCGTGATTCTGGATTTGTGCGGTGATCAAACACAACATAATATCCCTCGTCAGCCTTTTCCGTTTTGAGATACGCTACGAGTTGCTTTTTGCCCGCTTGATAATACCTTTTTCCTTCCCATATCTTAGTTTCAACAATATATTTTCGAGCGTTGTGAATAATGAGAAGGTCTATTCTACCACGTCCAGTTTGCACTTCAAGAAACATATCAGCGTTGGCAATGCGAATAAAGTGATCGAGATAGGCATATAACAAGTTTTGACCAACATATTCCTGTGGCGTTTCTGGCACTTCCAATATGCGAAATCCTGCGCGGGCAATAAAATCCTTGAAATTATCAAGCAGTGCTCCCAGTTCAATTTCTCCTGCAGGTGAAACGTAATCAATAAAATCTTTATCGCTTTCTTCAGAAAAATACGTCTCCTCCAACCCATTGACTATCGGTTTAAATGCTTGCATGATACGGTGTTGATAGATCGGATTGACAATTTCACACATTCTGTCATCGCCTTTTTTAATTACGCCATATATAACAAGTTCATTGATGATTTCGTTATCAAGGGTAAACGGCAGTCCTCTTTCATAAGAGGTAATTCTCATGAGTAGTTTTTCAAACCGTCGGTCTCTACGAACATTAGTTAGGAGGTGCAGGATGTTGGTATTCTGCTCTTCAAGCATTTGTTGATGGGCAGTTAAAAAGTGTTCCATCCGTATTGTTTCTGTTTTGGGAATGTTCAATTCCTCTGTGAGAATCTGCGCAAATCGGTTGACAAGGAACGGTTGCCCAGCTGTCTGTTTATGGAGTGTTACGATGACTTCTGAGTCAAACGTTTGTCCTACTTCATCTGTATATTGCATGAGTAACTCACTTACCTGCTCTAAACTAAAATTTTGTAAGTTGAACTCATCTTGGATATTGAAAGGTGAGACTGAACGGTCGTAGTTGAGTTGTGTGATGCTTTTAACCCCAACGATGCTAACACTGTGCGGGCATTGCAATTCATCAGAGAGGTAGATATGGCGTAGCGAATGAAGAAAATTGCTCACAACGGATTGCGGAATACCATCAAATTCGTCAATGATGAGGGCAACTTTCGGATCCATTTTGTAATGCAAATTCAGAAAATTAGTAAGGGTCTCAAAAAAGTATCGCATTGAAACATGATCGGTTATTTTTGGTTCGGTCAATAATTGTTCCAATGCGACAGAAGGCACCTCACCGCGTCTTTGGATGCCCCTCTCAAGTTCTCTGCACAATTCTCTGTGAAAGGATGAATAAAAATCAGTAACATTCAGGTTTTTATACTCTTCAAAATTTAGTTGAATTGGGAAATAGTTTTGATCTTCGGTTGTAAGTGCCTCAGCAGTGAATCGGAAAAAGGAAGTTTTACCTGTCTGGCGCGGCGCAAAGAGGACGATGTACCGCCCTTCTTTGATGCGATTGATGAAATCCGCGATCTCTTCAGTGCGCGACACAATATAGTGTTTGTCAGGATAAACGCGTCCTCGGGTTCCAAAACTTTTCATTTTTTCACCTTATACCAATTTTGAAAATACCGTTTAGAAGACATTATGACCTTGATACTCATATAGTGTAATGTTGAATGTAAGAGGCGCAATGAATTGCGCGTGGTGAATGTGCGTATGACATTCACATTAAACGCGTTTTTTGTCAATGAGAAGTCATTATTTAGAAATGGTATTACTTATCACATCGTGGCTTGATAGTGCGTTTTCACACAGTAGAAAGTAATATTCTTATCAGGTTCTATTCATCCTCATCTTCAGCATAAGAGTGCCCACTGAAAATTGCCCGAACCTGTTTCGCTGTTTTTGGACCTGATAACAATTGCCCAATTCGGTCGCCTTCCTCCTTCAGCAATGCCTTGACATTTGTTAACACCGCTTCCAATTTATCCCCTGGAAACTTACATGCCCCGTTTTCATCCATGTGGATAATCTCACCCGGTGCCACATCCATTCCAGCTATTGAGACAGGGACATTTACAGATTGAACCGCCATTGCGCCGTGTCCAGGTGAAATCCCACTCAACAGATATTGAAATTCCATCGGGCGGATTTCATCAATGTCCCGCGAAGGGCCATTTGAAATTGCACCTAAACACCCCACAGATTTCATTGCCGCAGTCATGTTACCACCTGCTAACCCCACTTTATTTTCTAATTCTGGTGGAAATTTTTGCTGCAACGCTAAAATTGTCGGTTTTTCAGATGCATCTAACGCATCAACCACGTCCATAAAGGAGAGTTCGGAATAGTTCGGATCGGGTAAGCCGTAAACACACGTCACCGCATATCCTGCAATTGCCCCTAACTCAGGATACATACAACGGATAGTGGTGTCCGTGTACCAATTTTCTGTCCACGGATTGTAAAGTCCGAGGCAAAGCGGATTTCCCGGATAGGTCGCGACCACATTTGTTATTGACGGTGTATCATATTTACGCAGTTCTATTAACATTTCCTGTTTTGTTAATGCCATAGTGGACCTCATATTTTAACCTAAGTTGCTACGGACAAGATTTCAAGCTTGCAGACATTGCTTTTTACTGAAAAACAAGGATTTCCAGCTAATT
>JAGWBU010000156.1:6359-7568 GCA_021295735.1 Candidatus Poribacteria bacterium
ATCTTATTCTCATAAGCCCGGTAGGTGCGGTTTCCTAACCGCACCGAGTCCAATAATCTGATTTATCAAACTCACGTTAGGTAGCAACTTGGGTTATTTTAGTAAGATTTTCCAAGTTCAATTAGACAGGCATTGTCCTGCCAGCATAAGCACGACCAATACGTGCAGTTTCTTCGCCTGAGCCACAGATTCTCACGCCAGCATCAATACTTGCTTCAATTGTATCAGGCGATGCGCTTTCCAAAAATTTTAGACCTGCCGATTGGCATGCCGCAAACACGCGATCCCGGGCATCTTGCAATTCCTGTGGACGCGGGTTTGGTTGATGCTTATAACCGAACGACATGCTCATATCACCCGGCCCCCATTCCGCAAAGGCAATTCCTGGCACCCGAGCAGTCATTTCAACGTTAGCTAACGCTCGCTTATTTTCAAACTTCAAACCGAGGAGCAGTTCACCGTCAGGGTTCAATGGCCACGGATCAGCAGTATCAAGGTATTGGTCAACGGAAACCCCCCAGATATGTGAGGCAGGACCTTGACCGGCAGAACCACGTCTGCCAACATCCAATTGTGTTCCTACGCCGATTGTCTGGAATGGGTAACGGCACGCCTCTACAAATGCTTTGACTGCCTCTGGTGATTCTGCGTGGCATAGCAGTAGACCATGCACACCGCGTGCGAGTAGTTGTCGCATCTGCCATCCGTTGGCGCGAATAACGTCTGCACTTACGCCATCTACTGGCAACTCAACAATCACTGCTGGTGTTTTGTGTCCACTATTTGTGGAACCACCATCTGCCAGTCCTTGCATGTAACTATCCAATCCGGACAGATCAAAACAACCGTGTTCCATACCGATGTTGATATAGTCTGCCCATGTTCTTGCCATCTCGCGACCTGCATCATAATTCAGGTCCGAGGTTGTGTGGCTTCCTGTATAAAAAACCGGCTGATCTGCTTCTAACAATTCAATCGCTTTATTAACCCGTTTGGGCATTGTGATGCTCCTTCAAAAGCCCCGAAAACAGGTTTGAATAGCGGGGCATGTATCTGTAGTTGCTTTATGGCTTTATCTTATAGCAAAGGTTGGCAATCTGTCAATAGAAATTTGGGATTATTCTTTGGTATATTAGGGTATTAGTTTATGTTTTGGATATTTACTCGGAAGGTCGCGAGCTGGAGCTCGCTCCTACAGGAAGAGACTTT
>JAGWBU010000157.1 GCA_021295735.1 Candidatus Poribacteria bacterium
CGTAAATCCTGTTTTTGAAAGTCGGCAAACGAGATAAGGTTGCTCTTTTTCTCTTGCGACTTTTGTTTGGGTTTAGCTGCTTTCGGTTGTGTTGCTTTTTCTTTTTTGAGATCAATACGCGGGAAGATAGGTTCACCTTTGCTGACCTTTAGGTCTACAGGTAAACGTCCCCATTCTGCAGTGATATCAAATTCTGCTAATCCGATCTGTTTCTGAATTTTCTCAGCGGTGTCTGGAATAAAAGGTGAAATTAAGACTGAAACGAACCGCAGTGCCTCTAAGCTATTGTAAAGGATAGTTCCCATCCTCGGCTTTGTCTCTGGCTTCGCGAGCGTCCAGACTTCTGTCTGTTGCACATAACGGTTGACGCGCCGCACAAATTCCCAAATAGTTTCCAATGCGCTGTCAAATGCATAAGTTTCTATGTGCGCGTCTAATCCATCAAGCGTCTTTTGTGCCATCTCTTTGATTTCATTGTCAAACTCTCCCGGTGTTGTTGGTGCGGGAATACCCTCAAAATTTTTATTGAGCAAACCGAGGACGCGATTGAGCAGATTACCTAAATCGTTTGCAAGATCAGCATTATAGCGTTCATGCAAACGAGTAGGACGGTAGTCACCATCATTGCCAAAACTAAATTCACGGAGGAGATAATAACGGAATGTATCTAATCCGTAAGTTTCGATGTCCTTGTCCATATCAATGACAATACCTCGCGTTTTGCTCAGAGCTTCGCCATCCTTTGTCAGCCAACCGTGTGCAACAACCTGCTTGGGTAGAGGTAGGTCAACAGCCATCAACATTGCGGGCCAAATCAGTGCATGAAAACGGGTAATGTCCTTTGCCATCATGTGGACATTGGCGGGCCAAAAGGTGCGGTACCGCTCATCATCAGTTTCATAACCGAGTGCTGTCATATAATTCATCAACGCTTCGATCCAGACATAGACGATATGCTCGGGATCAAACGGTAAAGAGATACCCCATGAGACGGAGGAACGAGATATGCTTATATCCTCTAATCCAGAATCGAGTACGCTCAAGAGTTCATTGCGCCTACTTTCGGGATAGATAAATAGTGGGTTTTCGTGGATGTGCGCGAGTAAACGGTCTTGATATTTGGAGAGTCTAAAGAAATAATTCTCTTCCTCAATCCATTCTAAAGGTAACTTATGGATAGGACAGATTTTTTCGTCTGTTAACTCCTTTTCAGGAACGAATCGCTCACACGGTCGGCAATAGTAGCCCTCATAGGGACCTTTGTAAATATCTCCGCTGTCGTAGAGGGCAGTAAGAAATTTCTTAGCACCGCGCTTATGCATGTCGCTTGTGGTGCGTAGAAAGATGTCGTGCGAGATGTTCAGTCGTCTCCAAAGTTTGGTAAATATGGGTGTCATCTTGTCGCAATACACTTGCGGGTCAAGACCTGCGTTCTCAGCGGCTTTATGGACGTTTGCGCCGTGCTCATCAACACCAGTGAGGAAGAAGACCTCATCTCCTTTGATGCGGTGATAGCGTGCCAAGACATCAGAAACGATGGTGGTATAGGCGTGCCCTGCGTGTGGTTCACCGTTAACGTAGTAGATGGGTGTAGTAATGTAAAATGTGCTCATTAGTATTTCTTTTGTTGAATCCCGTTTAGGTTCGGATCGCTGTTTGTAGTATGAGTTGGACTATTTGGGGACGCAATCAGCTTGTCATCAAACAATTCAAATTCTATCCTAACGGGGCTTGTTTGTCAAGGGCTTTTGAACGAGGAACAGGGTTATTTAGTTTTCGGTTTTTCTGCTATATTTTTTCACATTTCTATAAACTATCTGTCCGTCGGGTAGAGTTTGCGAAACCCATAAATCAACGCTATGAATGCCTTTTGGCGGAATACGCTTTTGGTATTCCGCATGATTCAGCCAAATCGGGTGTCAATTTAAGGAATATTATCCGTTTTTTGGATATGTATAGCCCCAGAGGGGCGAAAGGTGTCCAGAAAATCGGAACACCCATTCACAAAGCCTCAGGAATCAACGCCAAATGCGCTTGGCAGAATGCGCTTTTGGCATTCTGCATGATTTGTCGGGGGCGACAGGTGTCCATTAGATGTGGTTGTCGGACACCTGTCGCACCGCTGGGGCTGTGCACCCATTACAAATAAACACCGTTTGCTCATACTGTACACTAAATTGACACCTATGGGTAGAGCGTGCTACACCTGACAGGATATAAACGTGTCGGGTGTAGCACGCTCTACCCGACCTACGAAATAAACTATACCACGCCATCTCAGTAATTCGGAGAGTTTAGCGGTAATTCTATTCTGGAACAACTGAACACAGATTTCTACACACCATTTTCCGGAACCCAATCCGCTGTGGCTTCAGCAAATTCCTTAGAAAGCTCCTCAGAAATAGTCTGTTCAAGTAGTTCAATCAGGTCCTCTCGGAATTTTACCCAGTCATCACCGCGGCGAGTAAAACGGTGCATATCCTCAATTTCAACAAACATTGTGTCCTGCGGTTCAGACATTGATTCTAAATATCGTTTGACTTGCATTTTTCACCTCATTAATAATTTCCGTTAACTCATACCAGATTAACTTGATTCCAATCTATCGGTGCGGTGAATCAACGCCAAATAAGCGTTTGGCGGGAACGACATAGCACTATACACATTTCGCCCCGCTGGGGCTCAAAAAAGCTTCTTAACCGTTTTCTATACACATTTCGCCCCGCTGGGGCTCAACACAACTACAAGCGCGGACTCATTTCCTTAAATTGACTTCTATGGTGTGGTGAATCAACGCCAAATAAGTGTTTGGTATTTGTTGGGAAACCGCACCTACCACCCGAAAAATAAGATAATTTCCGTTAATTTGATATTACTTATCAATTTTTATGATGCTTGCATCCATTCGTGAATTTCCCAATCTGTTTCAAGTGCTTTCTTGCGTAGTGCTTTGCTTGGATTGACAGCAATTGGATTCCCCACGGCATCCAACATAGGCAGATCAGATTGGCTATCACTATAAGCATAGCAATCATCAAGTGGAACATTAGCTTGCTCAGCAAACTTTTTCAACGCAATTGCTTTTTGCTCTCCGATAAGCGGTTCAGTTGTCAGTTCACCTATAAACTTTCCGCTCTGTTCTGCAAGTTCAGCTGCTAAAACAGAATCCACACCGAAATATGCTGCAATCGGCTGGACAATAAAGTCAAGCGAACCCGTCAGTAGGACAACATGGTGTCCTTGTTCTTTATGCGCCTCTATTTGCGAAATAGCTTCAGGAAATATCTTCTGACGAAGGTAATTCTCAAACATATCAGTTGCTGACGCCTTTACCGCTGTAGCATCCATGCCACGATAATTCCGATAGAAAACCTGATTAAATCTTTCCCTGCTAATCCGATCAAGAATTAGGTAGTATATAATTTTTGGAAGAAAACCGATAGTCCAGAAGAATTTTTGAATAGAAGACAGCGAGGCGGTCCGCAGCCAGATGTAGCAATGTGCAATAGTCGAACTCAGCAACGTGCCATCTACATCAAAAAAGGCGATAGCTTTTTTCTGCATCGATTCCATTCTAAATATCCTAACCGAGTGTTTCTCTGAGTTCGGCAACACGGTTTTCAAGTTCAGTCAAAAATTCCTGATATATTTCTGAATTCTCCGTGATGTCCGCTGGTTTTTGTGAAACGTCAAAGAGAAGCGGTTTTCCAAAAACAATCTGAATCGGATGTTTTTTCGGCAAGTTTTGTCCTTTCGGCAGTGCTTCAAAAGTTCCTTTAATGTAAGTTGGTATAATCGGCACCTGCTGTCCATAAATCAGAAGACTGAGGAACCCAGGTTTGAAAGGCTGGAGTTTTCCATCAAGTGATCGTGTTCCTTCTGGAAAAATTAGCAATCCGTTGTTTTGTTCTGTTACTTCGTTAGCCATCCGCAAATCTTGCATAAACCGCGTAAAATTACCGTCGCGTTCTATCGGCAGTGCATTGAGGCAATTGTGCGCGAACCATCCTTGGATACGGCTACCGAACCAATAATCCCTTGCAGCGAGCGTCCACAATCGGTGTGATTCCTGTCCTAAAGCCGTAATAACTGTTAGGGTATCTAAATGACTGGTGTGGTTCGGTGTAATAATGTATGGTTTTCCTTGTGGGATATTTTCTAAGCCGAAACACTGGAACGAGAAATAATGTCGGTATAGGGTACTGATACCCGCTCGGAAAGCACGCGCATACCAGTGCGGTTTTTCGCGCAGCTTCATCGGTTTTGCTGTTGCTTCGTTTGATTGTCCAGATTCTGTTTTCTCAAAAACCTGCGTTAATTCAACAACATCTTTGACGGTCTCCAAATTGATGAGCATTGCATCAGGAATTGTTTGACCTAATTGAGACTCAAGAAGCATTAGCAGATCAAGCCGCGTAAGCGAGTCAAGCCCAAGGTCCACAGCTAAATGGCTATGAAGATGAATCTTGTTAGCAGGCATACGCGCCCATTGTGCAAGTGGTGATAAAATTTCTTCTGGGATATTCTCTGATGGATGTGAATCTCGTTGGTCAAATTCATCTACCACAGCGGCATGTTCGTCTGCCAGATACTCTACTAACTGTTCTTTAACGCGCGGACGATCAATTGTACCATTCTCAGTTTTTGGTAAAGTATCCTGAAACAGATGTGTTTTGTGAAATTGCTGGTAACTCGGTAGCTGCTTTGCGGTTTTCTGCAGATGGTTGTGAATTTCTACCTCAGTCGTCTCATTGCTATCTGTAGGGACAATCACCGCATGAATAGCCGTATCAGAACCGTCTTCATAAGGAATGCCAACGACACAAATCTCAGAAATAGTAGGAATGTTCTGATAAAGCACCTCCAATTCAATAGGGTAAATGTTCTTGCCAGAGGCGGGAACGATAATATCCTTACAATGCCCAGTGATATAAAGGTAACCGTCTTCATCAATATACCCAAGATCGCCCGTGTAGAGCCAGCCGTCACGGATTGCTTTCTCTGTGGCTTGTGTGTTTTGATAGTAACCTTTCATCGTGCTGGGACCTTTAGCAATAATCTCGCCGATACCATCGCTATTCGGGTTTGCAATATCGAATTCCACACCTTCCACTGCTGGTCCAACAGACCCACGTTTGCTATTTAGGTAGGGATTGACGCTCAGAACAGGAGCAGTTTCGGTCATCCCGTAACCTTGATAAAGCGTCAGACCAAATTTTTGGAAACCATCATAAACTGCGTTAGAAAGCGCAGCACCGCCGCTAACAAGGACGCGAACGTGCCCCCCCATAACTGCTTGTGCTTTTTCAGCTAAAGTCTCTCCGGATGTATCTTCTCGCAATGCCTGCCGTTCAATAGTACTTTGAAGCATCTGAAAGAGTCGTGGCACACTGATAAATGCGGTGGTCTTATCCTCGCGCATTGTTTTCAGAAGCGTTGTTGGTCGAAAGGCATTGACATAAGTAGCAGTGGTTCCGCTATACAGCGCCATTAGCAGGCTACATGAAAAACTCAATGCATGATACAACGGTAGTGCTGATAGAATTCGTTCCTCATCTGTCGGAGGCAGTGCCTTCGCTACTGCTTTGACGTTAGAGATAAAACCGCCATGCGTTAGCATTGCGCCTTTTGCATCTACGGTCGTCCCCATCGTGAAAATAATAGAGGCGACGGTATCTGGGTCAATTTTTACGCCAGGAAAATCTTTTGGGATATCTGCATTTGAATTAGCGGCATCATTAAATTTGTTGATATTTTTCAGGAGAATATTAGCATCTGCCAACTGTGTGCCTGAATTGGCTAAAACAGCATCGGACACAAGGATTGCTTTCGCGGTGGTGAACTCAGCAATGGCAGCTATTTCTCCTGTAGGTGTCTGCGCGTCAAGTGGCACAACTGCACAGCCAATTTGCGATGCGGCAAGGTAAGCAATACACCATTCCGGTTGGTTTTCCGAAACTAAAACAACGCGATCGCCTTTACGTAAACCGCTATTCCATAATTGGAACGCTGCTCGGCGTGAACGTGTGTAAGTTTCTGCGTAGGTATACCGCTCCCAATCTTCATCATTTACCATCTGAAGCGCAATTTTATCGGGGATACGTTTTGCCTGAATTTCAATTAAATCCACGATTGTCTGTGGAGAGATACTGTCAATAGGGTTTGGAGCGGGAGCAGGATACTCGTCTGTTTCTTCTTGGGAAGATGCTTCTTTCCGCTTTGATATACCCGATGTTTCATCCTCAAGTTTAAGCACATGCCGTTTGATGCCTGGGATGTGAATCTCCTGAAAATACTGCTGCCAACGAATTTGCGTTACATCAAAGATAAAACGTTCCTGTTCAATGGGTGAAAGTGCGTCGTAAAGTGCCTGCATCTTTTCTGTTTCAAATTCAAAGTTTGTTCGGGTATAAGGCGCGTAAATTCGGATGTAATGTAGTAGTGCTTTAATGCCGCTTTGCTTCACAATTAGTTTTCGGCGTTTTCGTTTTGCTGCTCGCGTTGGTAATAGTGTAAGTACTCGAATAATGTGCTCAAGCAGACGCATTTTACCTGCCACTTTCTTTTCGAATAGTTCCAAACTGGGAAATCGCCATACCGGAACTGGAATAGGTTTGCCATTTTCCATCATCGGATTTTGAGTAAAATACCCAGATGTCGCGTCAACAATACCGCGAAAATATAACGGATTCTGCGTGCCTGTTGCAACGTGGTACACTTCAATCCCACCATTTTTTGAGATGGCTTCGGCAGCAGCTAACATTGCATTCACTACGAAATCAACAGGTATAATATCTAAAATTATATCTGGGTCGGCGGGAAAATCGGGGATACGTCCCTTGGCGAAACCGACTATCAACGGTTCAGACATCCGATATTTACCGAGCCATCCGGGACGCGGTTCAGCAATGCTACTTTCAATAATTGATGGGCGAATGATGGCAGTAGGGAGATCACCGCGCAATTCCATGATTACCTGTTCAGCAAGGAACTTCATATAGGTATAAGTGTCGTTCCATCCGCGGAAGCGAGCGTGTTTTAGGCCTGCTTCAACAAGACGCGCTTCAAGCCAATCTGCTTTAGCTTCCTCAGTAAGTGCTTCAAGATTTTTCCGACTCCTGCGTTTATCTGCTTTCAATTGTCGTTGTGCGGTCTGTTGAAACTGAGATACTTTTTCTGGTGTTTCTGCTTCATCTCGGATTGTTTGGTTTAGCGTGAGCAGATAGTCGATTTCTTCTGAGAGTGTTGGGGGAATTGTGTTTTCATTTTTATCGTTATGTTGTTGTGCGAGCTGTTCGTAAGGTAGATGGAGTTCTTCTGGAACGCGTCCCGGTTTATCACCACAGACATAAGCAGTTGAAACATGTAAAAAAACCGCGTTGGAACAACCTTTAGCAAACGTCACCACATGTTTTGCAGCAAGTGCATTACCTTTTAGTGACGCATCAAATGGAGGATCAAAATCAACGAGTCCTGCGATATTAATAAAAACGTCTACTTCATTTTGGAGGCGTTCATAGTCAGCATCGCTAAAGCCGAGGCGTTCATCTGTTAGTTCGCCTTCAATAGGCGTAATTCTTTCTGTAACCCACGCCTCAAAATTGGCGCCGTGCAGCCGACGCAACGCATCAAATACATCAGAAGTTAATAGTTCTTTTTTAAAACGATCTTGTGCAGAAGTGACTTTACCATTCGACTCAACCCGGCTTCGGATAAGAAGGTAGATTTTTTGAACATCTGGCAGAGAAGTTAGAATTTTGGCAACCATCGGTTGCCCAAGGAAGGCAGTGCCGCCTGTAATCAGTAATACCTTCCCACGAAAAAAATCGGTTATTGACATAATTTCCTTTGCCTAATTCAGTATATAGTTCTCACCGATAGGACACTACAACGAGCCTGCCGGATTTACGTAAATCTTGGTCAGTCACATCAAATAATTATTTGAAGGGTATCAAATTCAGATAAGTTGTACTTTAACATATACGACAATAAAAGTCAAGAGTATTGTACCCAGAGGGTGTGTAAAGTTTTTGTAGAAATCCGCACAACTCCTATTGTAGGGGCGGGTCTCCGGGGAATGCCAAAAGGCATT
>JAGWBU010000014.1 GCA_021295735.1 Candidatus Poribacteria bacterium
TCCTTCTTTTGAGAGTGGGAAAATGTAATCATAATAGAATAGTATACACCATTTTATAAAAATGCGTAAGTCCTGATTGAAAAAACTTCACAATCGGTTAATTCCCAAGAAAATAACTATAAAACGGTAATAAGATTATCATGCAAAATTTAGAACTTACTAAGGAGCATTATAATGCCAAAACGTATAAAAATCGGACTGATCGGATGTGGCATGATATCCGGTTCACACGTCAACGGATATCTGGGACATCCACAGCACGCGGAAATCGTTGCTGTTTGCGATACAGTTGACGCGAACGCACAACGGAGAGCCGCAGAAGTACTTTCTGGTGCAGAATCTCGCGCTAACTCTGCTACTGCCGACGCAGAAAAAGCGGATACTGCGGAAGCACGCGATCGCTTGAAAGAAAACGCTGCACGTTGGGCAGAATATAAAGATAACGGTGTCAAAATCTTCAGTGATTTCAACGAAATGTTGAAAGAGTGCGAATTAGACGCAGTCAGTCTTGCTACACCACCTTTTGTCCACGAACCCGCTTCAGTTGCAGCTGCAAACGCAGGAAAACACGTCTTCTGCGAAAAACCGATGGCACGCACTGCAACTGAAGCAAGAAATATGCGCGATGCATGCGATAAAGCAGGTGTTAAACTGGCATATCAGAGCGGTGGTACATGCCTCAACCCAACGAGTTACGCTATCCGAGAGTCTGTCATCTCCGGAAAAATCGGAGATGTCCACTACGGTAGACTCACCAGTTACCGTCTTCGCGGTAGACCCAATGTTGATATGTTCGGTTTCGGCAAATGGTTTCTTAATTCTGTTTACAGCGGTGGCGGGACGATATACGACACAGGTGTCTACGATATCAACCGTTCTATCTATTTACTCGGTTCACCACAACCCGCAACAATCAGCGGCATTGCATATCGTGGCATGCCTCCGGAATATACAGGTGAAGAAATTAACGATGTTGAAGAATTCGTTTCTGTGTTTGTCCGATTTACAAACGGCATGTCATTTACTTACGAACACGGCTGGTCATGCAATATGGCAGGGCAACCGCAAGGCATCTTTATCTTCGGTTCAAAAGGGTCATTTAGTGGTGATAAACTTTTCCTTGAGAAAGGGAAATGGGAAACCGATGACAAAGGCAACCGTAGACGTTATCAAGGCAATCTCGTCGAAACACCGTTAGAGCTGCCCGATAAGCACTTCCCCGATAAGTTCCGTGATTTTCTCAACGCCTGCAATAGCGATGCACAACCTGTCAGTAATGGCGACATTGGTCAGAAAGTTACTGAAATTATGAGCGGCGCACTCTTGTCGGCAAAACTGAAGCGTGAAATCAGTGTAGAAGAACTCTACGAAATAGAAGCACTCCGCACCGAACCGACACCGGGTTGGCCTATTCCGTAAAGAACATTCGGTTTTCCGAAAGTTATGCTTCTTCAGCAAAACCTAATACCATTAAATGACTATCCAGGGGTATTTAGTTTTCGTTTTTTTAAGCATATTTTATCACAAACGTTAATGTTTATAGCAAATCTAAATATGTGAACACCTTGGTAGGTGCGATTTCCTAACCGCACCTACTGTAACCTATAAATAATTACTATATTATCCTAACTCTCAGTAACACGCATCAACTGATAATTCTTAAAACTATAGTGAACTTGGAAAATAAAGGGACATATTTTCTGTAGGAGCGATCTCCGAATCGCGACGAACCTCACTGATAGTCGGGAATCGGAGTTCCCTCCCGCCAAATGCCTCCCGTTAATTCTAAAGCTTACTATAAATAACCCTGATGACTATCAATTTAAGGTTGAAAAACACCTCTTTATAAGGTATCCTTAATAAAATTCAATTTGTGATGCTTTCAACACCTCTTTACCAAGGAACAGATGTTAGACTGATTACCAGAAAAAACTGTAATACAGGAACCTCTTTGATGGTAGAAACCATATCTATTATCCTAAAAAAATACACAAAATAGAAAAAATATGCAATTTGCTATTAACTTTTTCTATTTAAGATATATAAAGTTAAAGGATGTTTTAAAAAAGGGAGAGGGTCTCTCATTAAATTGAAATGTCAATTGGTAGGTGCGAATTGCCCACCTTACTCACATAAGGGTGAATTCCGACCGAATAACGCAACAATTACCGGTTTTTTACCTGATTTGCGTCGGTGTGCAAGTTGTATTGCGTACGGTTCGCCATCGCTCCCCGCGTTTCGGGATGATTTGATACAAATTGCTTCCATAACGCTTATAGAAAAAGGACCAGCGTTCAATCCTACACATGAAAGTGGTGCCAGCTTCGGAACTTTCATCCGCCCGCGAATTTGCGTAAGTTTGATAAATGCAAAGTGTAAGGAACTTAAACACCATGCACGGGAACGCTCTGAATCCTATATGGATCCAGATATCGACGAGGCACTAAATCAAAATGACAAAGCCAAAAGAGATATAGACCTTATTTCAAATGTTCCTGATGTCAATGCCGAATGTTTTGTGGATAGGCTTATTTGGGAGATATCAGTTGCAAATTTTGAGAAGGTCCTGCCTCAACTCCTTGAAGCATTGACACAACGTGAACGACAGGTTTCATCTGCATTCGCGAGGATATGCCGAATTGTGATATTGCTAAAATGTTGCAACTTAGCCCACCGCGAATCAGTCAGTTGGTGCAAACCATAGAACAGAAGTTGCGCCAGGGGTGTCAAAAGTTCGGATTAATTGAATAGGACTTAGAGCAGATACTCACAATTCCCTATAGCAAAGCGTGTGAGGTTCATTCTATTTTGAAAATACTTATGCCTCAACTGCAGAGGCGATTGCACATGCCAGCAGTGCAGCTGGTGCGCAATCGCCTTTTTTGTTTAAGCATCCAACACGCGCCTAACAATACCCGACAACTATTCCAATGCTTGTTGTTGGGTGTCATACCCAATTAACCTATAACTGTCAATTTAAGGAGTGAAGGAGCACAACCTCTTGTCGGAGGCATTTGCAACACCGATAAATACGTATGCAAAGTAGTAGGCACACTCCGTGTGCCGTATTATACCAAAGCATATGAGGCGGATGGCACGCGGGCGTGCCTGCTACCTTTAAATCAACGCTAAATTGACAACTATGGATGTCATACCCAATTAACCCAATTCGTAGTGCAAGGTCTCTGTGCCTCGCAATGCCGACTTTCTCAGAAAACGCCTAATTAAGTCAATTTGTTATCAGTAGGCACTTGAAGTGCAAGCCTCAAAGCAGTACAACCACACACAATTAGACACTATCCTCAATCCATTCTAAATTAGCAGGATTTGATTTAGAAGTCAATTACCACAAAGCAAAATGAAAATCACCGATTTTCATTTTTCCTTGCATCGCACAAGGTTTTTGGAAATTTGTAAGAAATTTGCAATTGCTATTAACTTTTTCTATTTAAGACATATATAAGTAGTAGAGGGTTCATAAATCATTGAAACAGCAATTAAATGTAAACGAGAAGGAGTATCCTATGTCAACTACAATTCGTTAGAAAGATAACATCATAATTTTGGAACCGACTGGCAAAATTATGGGCGAAGTTATACCGGAATTGCGAGAAATCCTGATAAAACAGATAGATAAATCTGAAAGACCTTGCATTCTCATCAACTTTGGACGCGTTTATAAAATGGATAGTGCTGGGCTCGGAACATTTATCGTAGCCTATAACATGGTAAGGTCGAAAGGAGGACGTATCGCAATCATCAATGTCGGCAAACACATTAAAAACTTGATTGTCCAAAGCCGACTCATCAACATTTTTGAACATTTCAGGACTGAAGATGCAGCGATCAAAGCATTTTCAAATACCTATTTGAAAAACTATTAGGATTATATACATTATGTTGTTAGGCATCGTCGTTTTTGTTTTGCTGGTTTTACTCGGTATCTCTATACGAAGTTTTTAATCTATCATAAGAAAGACATGAACGAATACATCAAATGGACATTGGAGGGTATCACGACCCTACTAATTTAACGACTTGTGTTAGTTAACTATTTGTTTGTATTCTTTTCACACATATTGAACTCATGTTATATACATATCGTCCCTACCAAATCAACGTCAAATGCGCTTATGGCATTTGTCGGGACTGAAGAAGGAATCAACTAATGATAAAAACAATATTTTACAAATAGTTATTTAGCACAACTCGTTAATTTAGTTCTCTTTTACTACGCTTGGTAGTCGTATATCATACCTTATCTTTATCAATAATAACAGATAGGATTGCCCATCTGCCAAAATCTTCTGGCGGTTCTCCACACCCCAGAGCTATCAAGCGTGTCTCAGCTGCCACATCAAGTTTACGAGACAGCGAATGCTCTCACTTAAAACGATATAAGGCACGAGAATAGCCCCTTCCAAAATTTGACATTGCACATCTACTAACCCCAATTAATGTTCATCGCGACATTCAAAATTTCTTCACCTAATACAAAATTTACGTAAAAACCTAAATGAATTTAAGGTTGACAATTATGCATTAATTAGGTATTCTTATAATTGAAAATTCTCCAGTGTTACGGAGCAACAGAAGATAGAAACAGCACATATAACCTTGAAGTACAAATAAAAGGAGGACTAAATGTGAAAAATTTTGAGTATTTTGAGCCTACAACCCTTGCGGAAGCGTCCCGCCTGTTTGCACAAGAACACGCGCAGCTCCTTGCAGGCGGGACAGACCTTGTTATCGGCATGAAGGCATACACTGAAACACCGCAATCCGTAATCAGTCTACAAAATATACCGGGATTGGATGACGTAACTACCTATTCTGATGGTAGCATCACTATCGGGGCAATGACAAAGGTGCGGGAAGTTGAATTGTCCGAAGATATACAAGAACATCACACAGCATTAGCGGAAGGCGCATCAGAAATCGGTTCTATCCAAATTCGCAACCTCGCAACAATTGGTGGAAATATTGCGCACGCCTCCCCTGCAGCAGATACCGTTGCCGGTTTGCTCGTTGCTGACGCACAGGTAGGCATTGCGAGTGCTGAAGGCGAACGAACGGTGCCGATTGACGAGTTATTTACCGGTCCAGGACAAACCGTCTTGAAAGCAGGTGAGATTATAACGCAATTTCGTCTACCAAATCCTGCATCTGGTTCTCATTATATCAAACATAAAATCCGTGAAGTCATGGACTTAGCATTTATCGGTGTTGCTTCCGCTATCAATTTAGATAACGGAACGATTACAGATGCCAAAATTGGACTCGCCGCTGTTGCCCCTACACCAATTCGAGCGACTGAAGCAGAAAATTTGCTAAAAGGGAAAGAACCCACCGACGAACTCCTGCAACAAGCAGGTGAAGCTGCGGCAGCTGCAACCAGTCCAATATCTGATTTACGGTGCTCTGCTGAACATCGCAAGGAGATGGTTGATGTGCTTACAAGGCGAACCCTTCAACACGCTTTGGACAGAGCAAGAGGATAAAAAAGCATTCATATTTAAGCGAGGACTGACGTTCACGCCTCGCATCGTATTAAGGTCAAGGAGGAAAATATGACAAAACACCCTGTCAGTCTAACAGTCAACGGTGATGAACACGATTTACTTATTGAACCGCGTAAAACTTTACTTGCAGTGCTTCGCGATACGATCGGTTTGACAGGAACTAAAGAAGGATGTAGCACAGGGGACTGCGGTGCATGCACCGTTATCGTTGATGGCAAAGCCGTCACGTCCTGTATGGTACTCAGTGTCACCGCTTCTGGAAAAGATATTACTACCATTGAGGGGTTAGCCAGCGATGGCGAACTTCATCCTGTTCAACAGGCATTTATTGACACAGGCGGCTATCAGTGTGGTTTTTGTACCCCCGGTTTTATCATGGCATCAAAGGTACTTATAGATGAAAATCCTGATCGTACCGAAGAGGAATTCAGACATGCGCTCGGTGGGAACATCTGCCGCTGTACTGGATACACAAAAATACTTGAAGCAGTCCTACAAGCCGCTGAAGAGATACGTACAACTTCATAAAAATATGCAGATTCATATCTGCTCTAAGTTAAAAAGGAGAAAAACATGGCGAAAACACATCGTGGAAGTGGTATAAGACATCTATACGTTGATCCAAACGGAAATGTCCATGAAAATGAATATAACAGTGGTCGTGGAACTTGTCCCGCTTGTGGGCGTACCGGCGTTAAAGTCCTGCCTGATTATAGCGTAGAGGTTGGTGAAGATACCGTGAAAGTTTGTAAAAGATGCTATACTGCTATTGGACGTGGAAAAATAGAACTCCCAGCTGCAAGTAAAGTCGCACAGGAGTAAGCATACATCATGTGTTAACATACATCGTATGCTAAGTTAACATACGTACAATTTATCAAAGTGAAAGGAGAATTGCATGTCAGAATATAGTGTTGTCGGTCAAAAACTACCGCGCGTTGATGCAGTTGAAAAAGTGACCGGTGCCGCACAATATGGTGCGGATGTGCACCCAGCTGGAATGCTCTACGGCAAAATCGTCCGAAGTAAGCATGCACACGCGAATATCCTCAGTATTGACACAAGCGAGGCGGAAAAACTGCCCGGTGTCAGAGCAATTATTACGCAAGACGATGTCCCAAGTGGACGCCGTGTCTTCGCGACTGATAAAGTACTTTATTTGGGTGAACCGCTTGCCGCTGTTGCTGCTACCGACCCAGATATCGCTGAGGAAGCTGCTGAACTCATTAAAATCGAATACGAAGTTCTACCTGTTGTGCAGGACGTGATGGAAGCAATTAAGCCATCAGCACCCCATTTGCACGGGGATGCGACAAAAGAAGGTCCAAATCGGCGAGACATTAGCACAAAAATCAAGGAACTATCTCGCGGTGAAGCAGATGATAACAGCAATGAAATTCGTAAACTTGAAGCAGAATTAGAGAAATATGCCGATGAAATTTACTATAATATTTCTGCAGAAAGCCATACTGAAGCGGGCGATGTTGAAAAAGGATTTGCGGAGTCTGATATCATCGTTGAAGACACATACTTTATTCCCCGCGTGCATCAGACCTACATGGAACCGCACGTATCAGTTGCCAGTGCGGATTCATCAGGTAAAGTCACGGTGTGGGCATCTACGCAGGGTCCGTTTGCTATCCGTTCAGGTATTGCTGGCACACTCGGCATCCCACTGACACAAATTAACGTCATTGGAACGACAATGGGTGGCGGATTTGGCGGGCGTTTCGGTGTTATCATTACGCATGTTCCTGCAGTCCTACTCTCGCAAAAAACTGGACGTCCAGTCCGTGTACAAATGACGCGTGAAGAGGAATTCCTTGATGGCAGACCTGCACCAGGATGCGTTATCAAACTCAAAACAGGCGCAACCAAAGATGGACATATTCTCGCCCGACAAGCACTTGCATTTTGGGATTCTGGTTCTGTCTCAGGCGCATCCATCGGTAGTACAATACGAGTTCGCGGTGTCTATAAGATTCCAAACATCAAAGTAGACGCTTACGGTGTGCATACCAACAAATCTGGCACAGCTGCCTATAGGGCACCAGGCGCACCGCAAGCCATTTTTGCAGGCGAATCGCAGCTTGATGACATTGCTGAACAGATTGGCATGGACCCAGTCAAATTTCGCCTGATGAATATGCGCGAAGAGGGTGATGCTGTCCCCGCAGGTGGAAGTGAACCTAAAGTCGGTTACAAAGAAACCTTGGAAGCTGTTGCGGATGCCGCTGGATGGTGGGATCGGGAAGCAGATGATAACCAAGGTTGGGGCGTCGCCGTTGGTGATTGGACAAACGGTTGTGGACCCGGTGGTGTTTACGTTTCTGTCCACGAAGACGGCAGCGCGCGAATTTTTCACGGTTCCATGGACATCACAGGCACGGATACAGCCATCACACAAATTATCGCTGAAATCTTGACTATTCCATACAAAAACGTCACAATTCGCCGTGGTGATACAGATTCAGCCCCGTATTCTACGGGTTCAGGCGGAAGTGTTGTAACCTTCACAATGGGGAACACTGCTAAACTTGCGGCTGAAGATGCACGCAGACGTATTCTTGAACTTGCCTCTGAAAGACTTAATACAAATGAGGACAATCTTGAACTCAGAGACGGTGCTGTCCATATTATCACTGCAGACCCACCGAAATCTATTTCATTAGGGGAACTTGCAGCGTATAGTCTCTCAACAACAGGTGGTCCTATTGTCGGAAAAGGTTCCTTCGCACGGCAACCGAGTACTCCGGCGCTCGCAGCACAAATTGCTAAAGTTGAGGTAGACCCTGACACTGGTAGGACCAGAGTGCTAAAACTTGTCGCTTCTCAAGATGTCGGATTCGCCATTAATCCAATGGCAGTTGAAGGACAAATTGAAGGTGGCACTGTGCAAGGCTATGCATGGGCTATGATGGAAGAGATGCAATATGGTGAAAACGGAAACATAAATCCCGGATTTGTTGATTACCGTGTGCCGACCTCTGCCGATCTGCCAACAGTTGAATCTGTAATCGTTGAGGTGCCCGCACCGAATGGTCCCTACGGTGCCAAAGGTGTTGGAGAACCTCCTATTACCCCAACATTGGCAACAATGGCAAATGCTGTCAGAGATGCTGTCGGCATCCGTGTCACTGAACTGCCGATCAAGCCTGAAAAGGTTGTTGAGGCATTGAAGAACAACGGGCACGGAGCGTAGTCTTTCTAACAACGTCTTTGCGAGGCATTCGTGCCTCGCAAACAAAATCGCCTCGCCAAAACGTTACATGATGACAAAATACGCGGCAATAAAACCGACAGTCTATGTTGAAACATCAGTAGTCAGTTATTTAACTTCACTGCCGAGTCGTGATAGCCTTGTATTATCTCGACAAGAAGCGACTCGGCAGTTGTGGAATGAACATCTTGATGATTTTGAGCTTATTGTTTCGGATATAGTTATCAGCGAAATTAGGCAAGGCGATGAAAAAGAAGTTCAACTTCGACTTAAAGCGGTTGCTGACTTTACAAGATTGGATATGTCTTCACAAGCGAATGCTCTTGCACAATACTTAGTGGATACGGGTGCTGTTCCGCAAAACTCACCTCAAGATGCTCAACATATTGCAATTGCTGCAGTTGATAATCTCGACTATCTGATTTCATGGAATTTTAAGCATATTGTCAATGAAGCAAAGCGAGAGCATATCAGCCAAGTTTGTCGTGCTGCAGGATTTCAACCTACGAATGTCTGTACACCTATAAACCTTATTGAGGAGATTAAGATGAAAGAGAAACCTGAACCCCCAACTGATCCTGTCCTTGAAGAAATCTATCGGATGAAAGCAGAATTCGCTGCCAAATTCAATTCAATGGAGGAACTTACCGCACATTTAAAAGAAGTCAATAAAAGGGAGAAAGCACTCGGTAGGAAATATAAACCTGCACCACCACCACCGCCTGACTTTGAAAAAAAAATCGAAGAACTTTACAAAGAACTTGGAATCATGAAGGAAACTGAAGACAAAGTTTCCGCTGAATAATTCAGAATCTACTTCTTACACATCATATTTATAATTATCCGTATTAGGAAAATAAAGAACTTATGTTTGGTGAAATTAGAAACGAACACGGCGAACTTCTTGACTACACATATCATGACGGCAAAGACGACAAAATTGTGGTGATTGGGCACGGTGTCACAGGTAACAAAGATAGACCGGCACTCATCGCTTTGGCAGAAGGACTTGCCGATGCTGGTATCTCTGCCTTGCGCTTCTCATTCTCTGGCAACGGTGAATCAGAAGGTGCATTTACAGATTCCAATATCACAAAAGAGGTAGCAGACCTCGGTAGCATTATTGATGCGCTCGATGATTACAAGGTTTGTTATATTGGACATAGTATGGGGGGTGCAGTCGGTGTGTTACGTGCCGCTACCGATGAACGTATTGAAGTTCTCGTCTCGCTCGCGGGGATGGTACATACAAAAGCATTTGCTGACCGTGAATTTGGCGATGTGACACCCGACAAAGGTTTTATGTGGGATGAACCTGACTGTCCTCTTTCACAAGCCTATATGGACGACATGGCGGCGATCGATAGTGTTGCAAAACAAGCAAGTAAATTTGGCGGTCCGTGGCTTTTAGTTCACGGATCAGAAGACGATATTGTGCCAATTCAAGATAGTATCGATGTCCTTCAGTTCGCAAACGAACCAACCAAACTCCTTGATCTTCCGGGTGCAGATCATGTTTTCTCTGGTGACTCTACCGCTATAATGGTAGAAAAAGTTGTAACTTGGATTAGCCAAAAACTATAAGGCACAAATCAGCATGGCGCGTATTGATAAACTCAAGGAAGAAATTGGTTGGCTAAAGGTTATATTCGCTATCTCAATTGCTGCGGATATTTCCCTAATTGCTTGGCTAATTCAGAATTTCTAAAAAGAGTCCCCATTTCTTTTACTTATAGCAGGGGTTGGGGCTCTCTTGATTATGTTTGTAATTATTTGGATTAATAGCGTCACATATCGAAAAATTAATAAATTGGAGGAGTTATAATGGATTGGAGAGAAATACTCGTTGCCGTTGTGCTTATAGCATTTTTTGTTACCCTCGGTATAGTCGTAGGCACGGCAATAAAACATGCCAATAAAAGTTGATCCGAAATAGATTATTAAATTGCTGTTTAACAGCACAACGGAGTTGCTTGAAACTTTAGCTGATTCAAATTGTAAAATTTTGGAGAATTTATTATGCCAACACCTCGTCTGTCAGTATCAACGTGGAGTTTGCATCGTCAACTCGGAAAACCCGGATTTACCGGTCCTGTCCACGATATGCAAATTCCTACTGAAACCCATAACAAAGGTCCTATTTCACTTTTGGATCTGCCTATGCGTATCGCTGAATTCGGTATTAACACGGTGGAAATCTGCCACTTCCATCTCCCATCGGTTGAGAAAAGTTACCTATATGAACTCCGTGCAGCACTTCAAGCTGCCGATGTTGAACTTTTCTCTCTTCTAATTGACGACGGTGACATCACGCACCCGTCTGATGCAGAACGTGACATTGCATGGATCGAAAAATGGATTGACATCGCTGGTGAACTTGGCGCGCAGTGCGCGCGTGTTATCGGTGGTAAAGCAGCACCCTCCACAGAAACCTTAGCACAAAGCCAACATGCACTCTCCCGACTAACTGAACGCGCAGAGACTGCTGGCATTCGCTTGATGACCGAAAACTGGTTCTCTATCTTTTCTACACCTGAAAATGTCAACACTATTTTAGACAAATTAGATGGGAAAGTCGGGCTATGTCTGGACTTCGGCAACTGGCGTGGCGGGACAAAATACAGTGACCTTGCCGCGATTGCCCCGTTAGCAGAATCGTGTCATACAAAAGCACATTTTGCTGCCCCGCGCGAAATGGATAAGGAAGATTACGTCCAATGCCTTGAACTGACACAGAAAGCTGGTTTTGCTGGACCACATACCCTCATCTACGACGGACCCGGTGATGACGAATGGGAAGGCTTGGCTATTGAGCGCGAAGTTGTGAACCCATACCTCAACTAAGTACAGTAGTAGGCAAACTCCGCTGTGCCGTAAACACCAATAAAATATGTTTTCACTATCAAAAACACAACACAGTCTAACTATCTCTTGGGACGAACAACAAGTTTTAGGTTACCATTTTCCTGAAGATGGTAACCGTCCTTTTTGCCACCCGTTGAACCTACCCGGTGCCCCTCCGCTTACAATGAATGAGCCAGGGGATCACGTACATCATCAAGGGTTATGGGTTGCGTGGAAAAAGGTGAATGAAGTCAATTTTTGGGAACAACCCTCACCAGGTGCTGACCCGACAGGCTTCGGTAAAATCGTTCATCAACGGATTATTTCACTAAATACCACTACAGATAGCGCGAGTTTTGCAACAGAAAACGCATGGATAGATTGGCAAGGTAAAACACATCTAACTGAGCACAGAAAAATAACCGTTCATGCACCTACCGCAGATGCGATGCGGATTTCCGTGTCGTTGACGTTCCATCCTAACCAGCGCGAGGTTGTGCTTGACTTACGGCGCGGTGATCCAGGTGGAATGGGCAGATATTACAGCGGCATGGCAATCCGATTTGACAATATCATCACGCCGGGCAACCTATTAGATGCTGATGGACGCACTGAACCGACAGACATCTTCGGCAAACAGAGTCGGTGGTGCAGCTTTACTTCACAACACCCGACTGACAATGAAACCTACGGTGTCGCTATCATAGACCACCCCGATAATCCTCGTTATCCGACAACGTGGTGGGTGCGCAACCGAAAAAACTACTGCTTAATCCATCCCTCACCTGTCTATTATGAACCGTTCCATCTCGCCCCGGATGAAACTTTGAACTTGCAGTATAGCGTTGTTCTCTATCTTGGGCAACCTAATGCAGCTTTATTTGAGTAAAGTGTCCCGGTTCCTTGGCAATCGTGCAGAGCTTTCTAAGCCCGATATTATGAGATGCAACCTGTCAAATCGGGGTTGAAAACCCGCCAAATGCCAAAAAGCGCATTTGGCGTTGATTCACTCCCACAAGAAGACATATCCTTAAATTGACACCTATGGGTTTCGCCAGCTCTACCCGACCTACAAACTACAGGTATAAGCGCAATATGTAAAGAAATTATACATATTATCTGTGATATATATAAAAATTGCGAAAAACTATACATATATGGTTTTTTGAAGGCAGTCCAAAACGCTTGCACCAAAGAGTTTTTTATGTTATCATTTAATGAATGAAACCCATCCTCAAGAAAAGCAGAGTGTGTTTACTGTTTACGTTGACTCGACGATACCAAGTTATCTGGTTTCAAAGCCGAGTCGTGTCCCACGAAGATCAGAATGGCAAAGAATTACCCGTGAGTTTTGGAACGATAAACGTTTTGAATTCGTGTTGTCGGACCTTGTAATTACCGAAGTATCAATTGGGGATAGAACCCAAGTAGTAGATAGATTGAAGGCTATAGAAGGCTTGCCTGTAGTGGACGTTTTGGATTTGGAGCGGTCATTGGCACAACAACTCATCATTGGAAAAGCAATACCGGAGGTAGCACTTGCTGATGTTGTCCGCGTAGCAGGTACAGCAATTCAGGCAATACCCTATTTAGCGACATGGAATTTTGCACATCTTGCCAACCCACACACGATACCGAAAATTGAACAGATTTGTCGTGAGGCAGGTTATTCGCCTCCGCGCATTGCATCACCAAAGGCGATACTGGATGAACTCTCATGAATGATAAAATTTTGAACGAATGCCGACAAGCTAAGGAACGGATTGCAGCTCTGTTTGGGGACGTGGACACCCTTATGGATTTTTTGATGAAACGTCGGGAACAACGTCTGAAGCAAGGTAAAAAGTACATAGATTTCTCACCCCATCGGGAAAAGAAACAAAACAACCATAAATCTTGACACTGCTGCTTGTAAGCATTGATCGGTAATGTCCCATAGCACAATCCAAAATGTGAATGCTACGCGCCCCGTTGACCACATTCGAGATTTCCAATCCTGCTGGTCCTGGTTCAAACAGGTATTACCTGATACACATAATAGATTTAGCGTTCACCTACCCAACGGACGCATTAATGCTGCAATATAATCATTTAGAAATGGTATAACAATAAGAGATAAAATCTTAAATAGGAGGTTCATTGTGCAAAATCCAACTTCTGCCCTTGAGGAAACCGGTATCGGTTCCATACACGTTGAAGCCCCACCACTAACCACGATAGACGAAACCCAACTTGTTTATCACCAACTCTGCCCTGCTGAGGATTTTGAGGAACTTGAAGGTAAACCTTTTCATGTCAACGGCACACACCTCGCTGTTTTCAAGTCCAGTGACAAATTTTATGCCGTTGACAATCGATGTCCACACATGGGGTATCCGATGTCCAAAGGGAGTATTCGTGACGGTGTACTAATCTGCCATTGGCACCACTGGGAATTTGACCTCAAATCGGGGGCATGTTTCTTAGCATCCGGTGATGACCTGAAAGCGTTTCCTGTTGAATTACGGGAGGACGGTTATTTGTATGTCGGGTTAGCGAAAGGCGAGCGGGAGGCAGCAAAACAACGCGTCATCGCAAACGGCAAACGTGCGCTTGAACGTGGTCTCAAGGACCGCAGCACATTCTTTATCGCCAAAGCTGTCACAGCACTCCGTGATGCAGGGGCAGACCCAGCGGAGATTATTCAACAAGGACTCCACTACGGCGCACATAAAAGTAGTGACGGATGGTCGTCAGGTGTAGCAATCCTCACACTCGCAGCGAACATGTGGGATGATGTTGACACAGATGACCATAACTTATTCCTCGTACACGGACTAAGCCAGATCAGTCGTAGAACAACGGGAAGTGCACGCCCTTATCGCGCACCCTTCCCGCGAGTGAAAGATGATCATGACCTTGATACACTAAAACGATGGTTCCGTTATTTTGTGGATAAACGCCACAGAGGTGCAGCGGAACGTATCTTGCTAACACTAAATGATAGAGGCTACGATAAATCTGTCATCGCAGACTTCGTATACACAGCAGCAACAGACTATTACTTCACTGGCGATGGACACGCGCTCGATTTTGCAAATAAAATGTTTGAAGCGTTGGATTACGTCAACTGGGAAGGATCGCATGAGATTTTACGCCCGATAGTCGTTGACCTTGTGAGTAGAACACGCCATGAGGAGACATCTCGATGGGCAGATGCTGTACCTGTCTTAAGACCTGTTTTTAAGAGACTTGATAGTATATGGGAGGACAATCAAGCGAACAAAGCAGAACTTGATATATCGGCATTTACACAGACGCTCCTCGCGGATGAGTTTGAACCTACTGTTGCTACAGTTGAGGAAGCACTCCGCAACGGAGTCAAGCCAACCGACATCTGCCGCGCCATGACCTATGCCTCGGCAATTCGCACTGCCCGGTTCCATCTCAAAAACGAAGGCGACTGGCACGATGTTGCGAACATTTACTCTTACGCTCACGCCCTTTATCACGCTTTTCAGTATTCGCCAAGTGCTAACCTACTGCGTGGCATATTTCACGGTGTGGTTTACTTGGCATATCTGCGCTGGTTGAATATGCCTGCCGCTCGCATTCCCAAACCCGGGCAACGGGTGCCTGACGAAACTTACGATTCGCCTAAAAAAATGTTAGAACGTCTTCAAGAATTCGCTGACTTCCAAAAAGTCTACGAAGCAGAGATTCTGGTAAACCAATATCTCGAAGAGGGGCATGATGTAGACGCACTGAAACGAACGCTTGCACACATCCTGCTACGTGAAGACGCAGAACTCCACATGTTCCAGGTCCTTGAAGTTGCCTTCCGACATTACGACTTGTCAGATGACTTTGAAGAACAACGGATGCATCTATTGGCAGCAACGCGCTACATCACAGCACAGAAGTTGATGAAGAATATTTTGTGGTCCACCGAGAACGCGGAACGTCTTGCGCGAGGTGAGTTACTTAGCGAACGCGACGACGACTAATATCTATCAAGCAGTCAGTCCCGTAGGTTGGGTAGAGCGGTGAATGCCCAAGACACCTCCAACCTGTCAGGAAAATTCTGCTTTTCAATAATCTATTCATGGAAATCGACATAGCGAAACCCAACAAGCAAAAGTTGCCCATGTGGTAACGCGTTGAGTTTCCAACTTACACGTTTTGTTGACCGCACATTACGAAATAGAATTCCGCTTATGCAAAACGCAAAACCCAAACTCATTCTTACAGACTGGCTTGAAACTTCACCCAACTCAAGACGAGATTTTCTTGCCAAAGTAGGCAAGGGCGCGTTACTTGTGAGTTTGGGCATGTTTGGCGCAGGCTGCGAAACCGTCAACCGTGGAATCCCAAGGGCTATCTCGGTAATGTTATTCACAGGTTGCCTGTTTCAATAACCGCATAAATAGAAGGATTTAGAAATGAAACTTGGTGTAATGTCAGACAGCCACGACAACATTCCGAATGTCAAACGCGCTGTAGCACTTTTCAACGAAATCGGTGTGGATCTTGTTGTCCATGCAGGTGATTTTATCGCTCCGTTTGCGATTGACCCGTTAGCCGATTTGAAATGTCGTGTTGTCGGTGTTTTCGGCAACAATGATGGCGAACGCGTTGTCCTTGCGAAAAAGTTTGAAACTATCGGTGAGGTGCATCCGAACCTTGCCAGCACATCACTCGGTGGCAAGACCATCGCAGTAATGCATTATCCTGAACTTGCTATCCCAATTGCAAAAAGTGGAGAATATGACATCGTTGTCTATGGACACACGCATAAGATAGACATTCAAAAAGGTGAATCTCTATTGCTTAATCCAGGGGAAACAGGTGGTTGGACGACGGGAAAGGCTACGGTTGCTGTTGTGGATATTGAGACGCTTGAAGCAACAATTCATGAACTGTAGCAGTGTGAGTGTTACATGTAGGATATTATAGTGAAATCCAAAATTATTTGGACACTTTGGTTCTTGTGTGAATTTCAAAACACCTTGAATGTAAAGAGGCGCAATGAATTGCGCGACTACAAACGCCACTAACCTAAAGAAAATGTAAATGTATTTTTAGATTTGGCTCATGTAAAGAATGAGTGCGAATGAAAATAGTTAACCCGCATGGTCACTGCCTTCATGAAAAACAATCGCACACACCTTTTACATGAGCGTTAGATTTTACTATAAATCTACTCAATATACCCCAAATTTCGTAACCTACCCTCTAAAATCTTTTTCTCCTCAGGTGTAGAGACTTGTGCTTGCAGGTGCTGATAATTAGAATTCATCAAAATCTCGTCGTAAACATCACGGAATCGTTCTGGGTCTTCGCAAGTCATCTCTTCACCGCGCATGATGTGTCTATAGACATACTCACCTGTCTGCTCATCTTCACGGTAAAGATGCTCACCATCCGTTAGCGACCAGAGGCGCACCCCTTCTGAATACTTACTAATCTCTTCGTTATCGACTGTCGTCCGGGAAGTCACGCGGTGATGCGGCATCTCCAAATTCTTCTGACTGAGGAATCCGATACCATATAAACTATCTAATTCAGATAATACCAAGCGGTTGTCATCAATTTCAGTTGGGTATAGTAAATCTTTTCCATATCCGTGATAGTCCGTTTCAACACCAGCAAGGTTCGTAATCGTTGGGAATAGGTCAATTGCTGAAATCGGTGCATTTGGAAATTCTAATGTCTCAACACCAGGGATATGTGCTAACAGCGGCACATGTAAGACGTTCTGATTGAGTGTGCTGCCGTGATCAATAATTTCATCGCAAATACCTTCCCCATGGTCGCCAAAGATAAAGACTGCCCATTCTGGCAGCGCAAGTTGTTTTAGAATTTCAACCAACTTAAACTCAAGTATATGCGTTGCGGCGGCGTAGTAAAACCGTAACGCTTCATCTGTTTTGCCATGTTTTACAAGAGAACCGAGACTCGGTGCGCCCGGAATGCCGCTCATCCCGTATCCGCCATGTGTATACCAAAAATGTAGAAAACAGAATTGCGGTGTCTCCGAAGGTTGCTTCAGATGATGTATCAGGTCTTCAAGCGAACCGAGTTGCTGTGCTTTCGCGTTTGGGTCAATGGGCGTGATAAACGACTCATAATCAAGGAAGCGAAACACCTCCGCGCGTTCTGAACGCCCTATAATGTAATAGCCCGCATCAGCAAACAACTGAAATAGGTTCGGAATACCCTCAAACATCTTGAGGTAGGTTTGCCCATAAACGCCATGTTCAAACGGATAAAGACCTGTAAAATAGGACGTATGAGAAGGACGCGTGGCAGGGGCAGCTACAAAAAACTTTTCCGCGAGTGAGAAATCCTTGGTCAGTAGGTCAAATTTTGGTGTATTGAAGAGAGAGTTAGTCCGACTGAGTGCGTCATATCGCCAACAATCAATTGAAATGAGTAGAAATTTATTGACAGATTTGGTTTCCATATTTTTAATCAATTAACCTTGCATTATACTGCCTTGCAGTATGTTGATAGCCTTCAAATAGGTCGGGATCAAAAGGATGAGGTGTATAGATATAAACTGCATCGCTATACGGGTCGTAGAGGATAACCTCTTCGCGAGCATCGCCACAAACATCAGCAGGAAAACAGTGATACCATCCCATTTTACCACCAGTGGGAGGTGGCAGTTCAGGAAACGTTACCACCTTGTTACCCTCACCATCATAAAGTGCAGCAGGACTGTAAGTCAATTCGGGGTTTCCTAAACCGTGCCAGCGGATAACCTCTAATCCTGTATTATTCGGTGTTTCATCAACACGGAATCGACTCCGAATTTGTCCGTTGTTGTCCACCACCATTAAATCTGGATGATGTCCATTATAGCGGATAACTAAATTAGGGGACGCATCTGGGAGTAGATTACCATATCGGATCTCTTGTCCATGTGGCACGACGTCAAATCCGAGTGAAAACACAGAATTACCTTCAGCATCAACGATTTGTCCACCGCCAGAAAGGATAGCGCGGTTCTCACCATTCCACTCCTCAACCAAAACAGAGTCGATATTTTCCCCAAGGTATTTATCCCAAAGGACTGTCCCATCAGCAGCAAGCCCAAAGTTGCCCCCGTTGACCTCATCAAGACCATCACCGTTGAAATCGCCAACTGCGGGGATGTATGCGGAATGCTTTGGATACCGAAACCATCTGTCGGTATGCTGCCAGAGCAGTTCAAGGTTATGGTTAAAGGCAAGCACATTAACGCCAACCTTAACGACAAAATCCTGTGGCTGCGGATTTCCGCTGAAATTGGCAATCATCAACCGTTGATGAACATAATTAGGGATATGGCGTTCGCCTTCCGCGTCCGCATCGCATTGCTGAAGTGCTTCAGACACTATAGAACGTTTAACAGCACCCGTTGCCCCATCTAAAATCATCAGACAAATTGCAGACAGATCCCATTTGCTCGCTTGCGCGATATCTGAATCTATCCAGAAGCAGATAACCTCTGCCTGACCATCTGCATCAATATCGTAAATTGCAACGGGACCTGGACGGTCAGGTGAAAGTGTTTTAAGGGTTGTGGCCTCCGCGTCTATATCTCTGGTTTCCAGACGTTTATCCCCTAAAGACCAGAGCGGTTCACCTTCAAGCGTAAATGCACCGAGAAAACATGGATGGATACCACCAAGTGACTTGTAAACCAGAAAATCAGCGGTGCCGTTGCCTGTCAAATCACCGATGCGAATATCACCACCCCACGAGCGTCCCGCTGTATCATTGAGAAATTCGTCTGGAATTGCAACCCGTTTATAGAGGTGTGCTTCTTGTGGCGTATTCACTGAACAAATGCCTTGAAAAGTCCAACGTAGAGTGCTAAGACTTTTTCGGGGTCAGGTCCCGTATAAGCACATTCGTTAGAGATGTAGCCGGAGAAACCGATGCGATTGAGCCATTCGAACATTTGCCGATAGAGCTCAAAAGTTTCCGGTACTTCCACCTTGTGGGTATGGACTGAAGTAATATGAGGTGCTACACGTGAAAAGAGTGGTTCAATGCTTTCCGCATCGCAACCGACAAATTGTGAATTGAAGACAAAACCAACATTCGGAAGATGGACACCTTCAATCACTTCCATCGCAGAATCCGGGTCAGTAAAAGAACCGTGCATCTCAATAGAGACAGTAATATCTTTCTTACCAGCATAAGTGCCAAGAGCCTTTAATCCATCAATAACATAACCGACAACCGTATCACGGTTTTCATCGCTGTATCTGTCTCCAAGCACACGGACATGATCACATTCCATAAATTCCGCCATGTCAATCACGCGTGTAACGCGACGGACTGTCTCTTCGCGATCAGCAGCATTTTCTGAGTGGAAATTTTGGCAACTCGTTAGCGAAGAAATTACAACGCCACTTGCATCTACTTGTGTTTTTAATCCATCCCATGCATCTTTCGGGGTATCCCACTCAAACCCATGCTTCTGTTTGTAATCCATTAGCAGTTCAACACCGTGATAGCCGGTAGCCTCAGCGGTATCAAGAATTCGCTTGAGTTCCCAATCTTGACACGTTTGATATGTATTTAATGCCCACTTCATATAATTCTACTCCTGAATTGGAATCGGGTACCAGAGTCCGCCAGTTTTAGATGATAAAGCCAAGTGCGTAGTATCATGAATGCCAATAACATCTACTATGATCTGGTTCTGTTGACACTGACGTAGGACATCTAATAACTTGTAAGACCCTTTGCTTGCCTCGTCAGTTACGAGAACAAAACGTCGATTTGACCCTTCTCGAAATTTGACACGTCGAATCGCCTTTACGATCGCATTGTGTGCGCGTTCATCGCCTGCTGCCGCCACTACGTGTGTAGTCAATAACCTTTTATACCGTTCACTGTCCCTTGTCTGTGGATGGATAATTGTATCACCTTCAAGGTACCTAAAGATGACAATACCGAGCGTAAAGTCAACGTCTTTTTCTTCAAATACCGTTACCATCTGACTAAGTTGTCTGCCGACAGCGCGGATATTATCTATCATACTCCCACTGATGTCAAGCAGAAAAACGATGTCAACGACACGTTCATTTTTACTATCAGCAACACTTTCGGCAATCCCTTCCAATGCTTCTCCCATCATTCCGTCTCGATCAACAGGTAGTGGTGCTTTTTCCGCAATTTGCTCAATTGTTCCCGATTGTTCCTGTAATTTTTCCGCAATAGGCGTAATTGTAGGTGATTGTGTTTTCGCTACCGGTATTGATTTCCACTCTGGTGACTCTGTCGCATGCTCACTAAGCGATATCTCCGCTAAAGGCAAATTTGCGTCTGTTCCTAATGTTATCATTGACTCGCTTGTCGTAATAGGCCGTTCGGAAATCATCGGTTGTGGAGTGCTTTGATCGGTAATCTGTACCGCATTCGAAGAAACTGGACGACGCTTTGGCATTGAACGTTTGCGCTCACTACTCATGTGGAAACGTTTGACCGTTGACACGACCATTGCTTCTTCAATCAAGGATTCCGAAGGAAGCATTGGTCGATACCACCGCACGTAACTTATACCCGTAAGCGCTATTACGACAACGTGCAAAACTACCGATATCAAAAATGCGCGCCGGGTTTTTCTGCGTTTTTGCTGAAGTTTTTCTGAATAGGCATCAAAAAGCATGTCCTGCTTCTCCGATTTAGGTGGAGTCCATTATTAGTTTAACGCTAATAATCCCAAAAACGCAACGCTATTGTTTTTCAAACAAACCTTTTAAGAGGATATGATTGAAACCGTTCCCTGATTCCCATCAACTTGAAGCATTTGCCCATCAGTGATATTTTGCGTAGCATTTGGGATGTTCGCAACTGCCGGAACACCATATTCCCTTGCGACAACCGCCCCATGCGACAGTAGACCGCCGCGTTCCATCACTAAACCTGCTGCATGTAGAAAAAGCGGTGTCCAAGCTGGATCGGTTGAGGGACAGACGAGAATATAATCCCGTTCAAAGAGTTGAATATCAGAGGGGTTCAATAGCACACGCGCCTGTCCTTTCGCTATACCACCGGAAACACCCATGCCTGTATATGTATCCGCTGCACCGCTTGGCAACGGAGCACCTATGCAATCAAGCGAATCACTAAAAATAACGTCCGGCATGTCAATCTGTAGCAAAAACTCACGTTGTGCCTTACGTTCAGCAATCACATCACTGAATTCTTCACCATCAATAAGTTGCTCTAATTCACATGGCACCAGATAGAAAATGCCTCCGTTAAGCGTATAACGGTTATCCAATTCAACTAAAGCGCGTCGAATCTGTTCATAGCCGAGCATCAAGTAAAATTTCGCTGTTTCCCGAAAAGGCATATAACGTCTTGTAAAATCCAACTCACTTTCAATCTGTTTTCGCAATCCTACCTTATTTTTTATAACCTCAGCAAGTTCTTTTTCTGCCGTATTACGCTGCTCTATTTGTCGCGCAAAATGTTGGCTACCATTTTGTGTTTCTTCGTCAGGTTCTGAAACTTCTTGTGAAAAGGATGCAATTATCTGTTCAAGATATGAAGTATCTTCGCGCCACCGCGGTTGTGCCAATTCAAATTCATTGACAGCGCGATGTCCATAGTCTTTTAGAAAATCGGCAAGTGAAATTTGTCCCTTTGCAACTTCCCACAACTTTTCATTCGTTTCAACGGTGAGATTACCAGAAAGCCCGCTGATAAGTCTACTTACCAATCCCTTCGCCTCTGTTTCATCAATACATTTCTGGAGTGTGGCTTCCAACCGTTGAAGTGAAAACGCAGCAAGAAGAGTAGCGGTAAGGGCTTTCGGTGCGAAATCATCTAACGTTTTTCTGCACCACTCTTGAAACTTTTCGACCAATTCCGCATCAGAAAGTTCTGAATAAGACAAATTCTGTTCGGCTGCAACCATCTCACGAAACTTCGGGAATTCCTGTTCTGTCAACACTTGATCGAAGTCTGAGCGAAACTTTCTTAATTGTAATTCTGCTTTTGTCATGCGGATTATGTGGAGTGGGAGTTTAAACCAAAATGATGATGTACTATGCTTAATATTTGGCGTTGCTTGTGCATACATCGCTTTTTGCGGGTTCTGTTTCAGTTCTGCAAAATCGTGTGCAAACGGGAAACCGTTAAAGAAAAGTTCCGACTCACGGTTCAAATTGACATAAATTCTTCCACAGATTAGGTCTAAAATACCCGATCTATCTACCCGTTTGCTTGGATAGAAACCTAAACCACGATAAGCTTTGCCTAAGCCACCAGTACCTGACATAAATTTTCTCATAATTGCCCAGGTCATTGGCAACGGGGCGGGTAAAACTTCGGCAAGATTATGATGACTCCATAACGTGCCGTGGGTATCTGCAAGCGTTTTGAGTATTTGGATCTCTGACTGACGATGTTTCTCAATTTCACTGTCTTTTTGGTCAATTGAAATATGAGTCTGCGCGTGTGTTGTAATTGGTCTCGCCTGCAACAAAACAAACTTTCCATCCGCAAGTGCCCACTCAATATCCATCGGTTTTCCATACAAAGTTTCAACTTGAATGCCGAGTTGTCCCAATTGTTTTAACTGTTCATCTGTGAGACTTGGAATATTTTGCTTTGCAGAGGAAACCTCGCTCACACCAGATATTGTTATCATTTCCTGTTTTGTTGCGACGGTTCTATCCAATACCTCACCGGTTTCTCGCGAGATTTGGAAACTGTCAGGTGTAATAGCACCAGAGACAACAGATTCGCCTAACCCCCAATTCGACTCAATAATACTAACGTTCTTATCATAAGGACTGACAGTAAAAAGCACACCGGAAACATCTGCTGCACACATCTCTTGAACAACAACTGCCATCGCCAAACCCCCATCAGGGATGCCTTGTGTGCGACGGTAAGCAATTGCCCGCTCAGACCAGAGAGATGCCCAGCACGTTTTCAGCGCGTCCAAAAGTTCATCAGATGTTACATTCAAGAAGGTATCCTGTTGTCCCGCAAAACTGGCTTCTTCTAAATCTTCGGCTGTCGCGCTGGATCGTACAGCTACTGTATCTGTCCGCAATTCGTCTCTCGCTTTTAGGATGGTTTCAATCAATTCAGGTGCTAAGACCACGTTTTTAACACTACTCGCGTTCTGTTCAGATAAGTGCTCAACAGAAAATCGGTAGGCATCTGTGGTAACGCAGATGCCTTGTGGAACTAAAAAACCTGCCCGCGTCAATTTCCCAAGATGCAGACCTTTTCCACCGACACGTGGAAGATCATCTTCGTCAATTTCTAAGAAACGTCTGATAAATTGCATAAACTTAGATTGTTTAAAAAGGATGGAACTATTGGAATAGTATAGCAAAATCTTTCTGGCGAATGCAAATAAGTTTGGGTTTCTGCTGGTAAGGGAAGGATAACTTAAAATAATGAATAACAACTTTTAGAATTTTTTGTTAATCATCATGACCATCGTCTTTATGTTCATTTTCATCGTGATCATCGTCATCGTCATCCATATCGTCATCATCGTTATCATGGTCTTCGTCCATGCCATCATGCTCATCCATGTCATCGTTATCATGGTCGTCCATACCGTCATCATGGTCATGCTGCACGACAACCTCTTGTGCTTCCTGTTGATTAATCCAGTCTCTGAAAAGTTGAATTTCCGCATCAGGCAGCGGTGGACCGTTAAGGGGCATGTTGCCAGATACGATTTCTTCAATCACTTCACTTTCTTCAGCATTACCCGGGATGAATACAGGACCGTGTTCCCCTCCAGCTATAAAAGACTCGTATGTTCTGAAATCCAGACCGTGAGGACCATCAGCAACATGACATCCAGCCAGCGCACATTTTGCTGTAAGATATTGGCAAAATATTTTGTTCAAAGGAAACTTCAATATCAACAGATGCGTGAACTTCCATAGAAGAGGAAATGTCACCTGGCATTATGACATCTGCAGGCTCACGAGTACATCCAAGTATACAAAATAGCAATCCGACAGTAAGTAAGAGAAATCTTTTTGTGTTCATAACTATAAATAGTTACCTCCCCAATTTAATTTTTTATCTGTTTTCTAACTAAAAGATACTGCTCAAGAAGTGCAGAGCCTCTAACCGCACATCGCTGCAGCCAATTTAAAGAAAGGATAACATCTTTTGAGATAACCATCAAGGAAAAGTTGATTTCTTGTTTCATCAAGTTTACGGGTTGGAAACCCAATCCTTTAGGTTTGGGAGGAAAACCCGCCCTTGTGTGTTAGACCATCTATTTTGTCAAAAAAAATGATTTTTTTGACAAAAAGTATCAAAAATGTTAGAATTATTACTATCACGTTGGCAGACATGTTTAGCACTACCGCTTGGTAGTGTGTCTGCCTACCCACTAAACAAGGGTTAAAGACGTGATACGTGATAGTCTATGAAACGAACCTTTAAATATCGGGCATACCCGATGGTTGCTCAAGAACGCTGGTTGTTTGATGAGTTGAAGCACCAGAAAAAGTTGTATAACTATATGCTTCAGATGCGTTCGCAGATGTGGGAGTATGGTAGTATTTCTGTGTCTATGTATGACCAGATCAATCACCTTGCGAAACTTCGTGAATCCAACTTGCACTATTCTGAACATCCGTAGGATATGCAGGTGTCTACCATCAAACGCGTCAACGCTGCGCATCAAAACTTCTTTGGCAGATGCAAAGACCCGAAAGCGAAAAAGAAAGGTTCCCCAAAGTTTAAGCGTTCTGTCCGATCGGTGACGTGGAATTTGCGAAAACACAAACTCAAGACAGGTGAACGTGTCCGTCAAAATCCTATCCGTGGAACAGGCGCGCGGCTGAACCGATTGAAAGTTCCGAAACTTGGTGAAGTCAAAATCCGTCAACACCGTCCGCTCATCGGAGACCCGAAAGAGGTCACGCTGAAAAAGACGGCGCGTGGCTGGTATTGCTTTATCGTTTGCGAAGTGCCTGATACGCTGAGATGTGTTCCGAAATCCGCTTGTGGTGTGGATGTCGGCACACACGACTTTCTGACGACCTCTGATGGCGAAACGACACCGAACCCCCGATTTTACCGAACCGCTGAACGCAAACTTGCCAAACTTCAACGCGTCCTTTCTCGTAGACAGCGGGGTAGCAACCGTTGGTATAAGGCACGCGTGGCATTGGCAAAACAATCCGATATTGTTGCCTGTCAACGTCTTGACTTTATCGCGAAAACGGCTTACTCTCTTTTCCATCACAAAGGCTTTGATGCCGTTGTTGCCGAGAAACTCAAACCGAGCAATATGATAAAGAATAGATACCTTGCTAAGTCCATCTCTGACGCGGCTTGGGGCATGTTCTTTGACTGGTGCGATTGGGTTGCCAAACGCGATCGCAAACATTTCCATCAAGTGCCTTCACACCAAACAAGCCAAACTTGTTCGCAGTGTTGCCAAAAATCCAAAGTCAAACTGGGGTTGGCTCAACGTGTGTTCCATTGTCCATCTTGTGGCTTGAAACTTGACCGCGACCACAACGCGGCTTTGAATATCTTACACAGGGCGGCTTGTGCCCTTCGTGGAGAGGTATGGGATACCATCCTCTATGAAACGAGAAACCCGTTATTACAACAGGCTTGTTGGGGTTAACCTCTTAACAAGCCCAAGTCTTTAGGCTTGGGGACTTGACAAAGGCATTCAAAAGACTTTCGCTATACTTCTTGACAAATCTATGTAAATTGGTTAAACTAAAAAGGATGTTCCAGAATGCAGCCGAAAGTCTCACGCTAATTGCTTCTGCTGCTGTGCAGTGGCTTTTTTATAGAAAACCTTTGCCGAAGGACTTTATCCCAGAACGCATTCTCGTTGTTAAACTTGACCACCTCGGAGATGTCCTATTAGCAACACCGGTGTTTTCTAATTTCCGTAAGTCTTACCCAAACACTGAATTGCACGCGCTCACTGGGGCATGGAGTCGTGTTATTTTGGAAAACCACCCTGACGTAGATAAGGTGTTAGAATACAATTCGCCTGCATTTTGCCGATCTGGACAACCGACATCTTTTAAGAATGCCCTGCAATTCTACCGTCAATTACGTCGCCATAAATACGATCTGTTAGTAGAACTTCGGGGTGATTGGCGTATTGTTTTGTTTGCTCTTTTACGTGTTGCTCCGAGACGGCTCAACCGCGCATCTTTACAGATTGCAAACAAGTTAGGTTTCTCACAATTCAGTGGGACACACGAAACAACACGGAACCTTGACATATTAAAACGATCAGGTATTCCAACACCAATACAAACTACTACTTTCTCAATAACAGAAGAAGATGAAAAATGGGCATCTAATTTTCTTCAAATGCATCAGATCGACATAGAACAGCCTTTTATTGTTATTCATCCCGGATCTCCAATCCCATTAAAAAGGTGGCAGCCTGAACGCTACGCTGAATTAGCTGATTGGCTAATCACACAAAAACATGCACAAATATTGTTTGTCGGCGTAAAGGATGAAATCCCGATTATAAGCCAAATTCAAGACCTAATGGAAGGAAAGTCTATCAACATTGCTGGCAAAACAACTATAACACAATTGGCATCTATCTTGCACACATGCAACGTGTTTATTGGAAATGATAGTGGTCCGATGCATCTCGCTGCAGCCGTGGGCACTCAAACAATTGGACTCTACGGTCCCGGCGATCCGAAACGATTTGGCCCTGTCGGAGACAAGTGCCAAACTATTCGAAAGAAACCGGACTGTCCCCCATGTTTAGGTGCTAACTGCCGATTTGGAACAGATGGGTGTATGTCTAAAATTCAGGTAGACGATGTAATTCAGATACTCAAAAATTCTGACTATTTGCATTGACAAACGGTTGCAGGTAATAATAGGTCTGTTCCTAACAATAAACCTTAAAAACCGAAAACTGAATGCTCCTGCAATGAATTAAGGAAACTCATAATGTTTACATTTACGGAGTTTGTAGTAACGCAATTCTTTCTGGTATAACAAAAACGAACCTTAAATGCACTAAAAAGCATTTAGTACTACAATATTCAAACATATTTTTAGATTGATTATAACATCAACTTGTGATTTAATGGAGGAATAGAGATGAAACCGAAATCAACGCAGATTCTATTTATACTTTTCACAATCGGTATCCTAATTACCCACATTGTCGGGTGCGGTAGTGATGATGACACCCCAGCAGAACCTACTGAGACATCTTCAACCGAAGAATCTACCGAGGAAGTGGTTATTGCATCAAGTAAACCGATTGACTATGATGCTGAAAAACAAGCTATCCAAGAAGTCTTCAGCACTTTTTACCTTGCCTTTAATAATAGAGATATGCCAGAGTTAAAGAAAACATGGCACGCAACCACCGCAGCTGAATTCGCTGTTGTTTGGGTCGCTGGAGGCTTTAATGAACAAGTTGGACCCACTGTAAGTTGGGCGAACGTTGAAGCAACAATACAACAAGGTTTGTGGGTTGGTCAAGGCACTGCCGGACAAAAATGGGGAAATACTAACCGGTTGTCCGAATTTTGGATTAGAAGAAAAAAAACAGGTTCAAGAGAGTTAGAAGCCAGCGCAAGAGGATTGAATTGTTTTAGACCTGGCGCTCCAGGGACGACCCTTGTTTATCTTGTCAAAAAAAATGATAAATGGTTAATTGAACAGATAGATAGTATGACACAACCGAGTCTCGCCTCTCGTAGAGGCAAACCACTTATTAGTAAATACTTTACTGACCCAGATGCCAAAGCTGAATAAGCTGCCCCATTTTGTGCAGCTTCTAACCTACTTGCCCTATTTTGTGCAGCTTTTACGCTCTCAATATAGGGTTTACCCGCATATACCATATACTTTCTAATGGCATATAAATTGCATAGAGAAGTATAGGTTTAGTTTATTAATTTTAAAGTTTGTATCAAAAACCAAATTTGTAATATTTTTGTGAGGTGAAATGATGAGTGCTAAAAGAACATCTGGTGCCTTTATGACTTCACTTCTACTCCACTTAGTTTTAGTTCTTATTGCGGGACTCTATTTTGTTACGCAAACACAGACATTTAAGGATTTAGTTGGAATAGAAACGTTTGATCCGCCGGATCCACCGAAGCCTAAGGTACGAAAACCTATTGTCAAGCAGATTATGAAACCGATTGTCCCGGTAGAAAATACGGTTGTCGTTGAACAAGTTCAAGTTCAACCGCGTTTAACAACTGCTTTCGCGCCAAAGACGACTCAAAATATCCAACAAACGGTACTGGAATTTTCTAACCAAGCCGTCAAGGTAGATGCTCCGATTAATCCCAATGTACCGAAAGTTGTTAGACCGAACGCACCAGTTCCAGAGGTGGTTACTCACACCGATTTACCCGTGTCAAATGCTCCCAGCGCTTTGGCTTTTGCTGGTCCTGCAGCAAGTGCACCTTCCGCGGGCCCCACTAACATTTCACGTGGTGTCGCAGGAAGTCCCGTTCAGGTGAAAGTAACATTTCAACGTGCCCCAGGACTCGCGATGGTTGAAAACGTCGGTGTAGTTCGCGACGCACTTGGTAATGTTGCTGAAAGCATCACACTTGGTAACGTTGAAGTTCCACCATTGCCCAAGGGTGAACCGGGTGGACGCGTCATCGGTAAAGGTCGTGATATTCGTGGTGTCCTCCGCTTTACGCGAATCCGCCATACCCTTTCTGACTGGTGGGCTGATTCTTCTTCGTTGAATGCTCTTACCAAATGGCTCAACGAGAAAACCAAGATTAAAACGGATATGAATGTTGAAGGGGGATCACTAAAACTGACAGACTCAAATTTATTTAAAACGCCACTCGCTTTTATGACAGGACACGATCCGGCACTCACGCGGTCGCGGAACCTGCTCGGAAAACATTATGGTGGTGGTAAAATGGATAGTCGGTTTACCGAAGCAGAAGCTGCCGGACTTCGTAAATACCTTGTTGAAAGAGGTGGTTTCTTGGTCTTTGACGACTGCGGTGTAAACGCTCCCGCACAAGCGATGGTGCGTTTGTTCATCGCACAAATGCGCTATGTCATGCCCGAACACCAAATTGAACGGATTGACAATACCCACGAGATCTATGACAACTTCTATACAATAGGTGGACCTCCCGTCGGATTTGATATTTTCTGGTGGGGCACACGTCCGCCAAAACGGAATTACCTTGAAGGGTTCTCCGTCGGTGAAAAATTGTCCGTTATTGTCGTCCGTCGTGACTATATGTGCGCAATGGAAGCTGTTAGTTTACCAACACGGAGTGTCCACTATTCGCCTGGTGTCTATCGTTTCATGACGAATGTTGTCGTCTATGCTTTGACACACGGTGCCATTTCCGATTACAAAGGTTATGTGCCTGAAGATACTTTAGCGCAGAAGGAACTTCCGAAACGCGCACCTGAAGCAGCAAAAATTGGAGCAACTGAATAACAATCTATTTTAGAATTATTCAATTGCTATCTTTTTCTATCAAAAATCTCCCGATGACAGACTTTTTAAGTTGTCGTCGGGAGATTTTTTGTTGGCAATACTCTTGTGGGAGGGTTTTGTAAGCCCGATTTCAATGTAAATTCAGTTAGTTGCTTGTCTGTTTGTAGTCGTGAAATTCATTGTGCTTTTTGGCACTATCTTACATTTCAGAACTAAAAAACTATGGTAGATTTTGGAATTACTTGGACACTCTGCACCAGCGAGGTTAGGAAACCTCCAAATCAAGAAATCAACGCTACAAATCATGGCGAATGCCATACGCGCATTCGTCTTTAGGCATTTGGCCAAATCAACGCTGAATACGCTTTTGGTATTCAGCCAAATCAACGCAGCATGCGCCAAATCAAGAAATCCATTCGTCTTTAGTCATTCACCGGGTCCGAATGCTTGTTGGCATTCCCCGTATGGCATGCTGCGGGTATGAATGCCATTAGGCATTCCCCGCCTACCGAGGGAGGCAAGTGTCTATTTATTTTTATAATTCACCATAAATAGTCTTGATAACTCAAAGAAATATAGATTCTCCAACAAAATTATGCTATCATAGAACTAATACCAATTCTATGAATTATTTTTTTTTTGAAAATAAATGTCCGAGGCGCAATGAATTGCGCGACTACAAACGGTCTATTTCTTTACGAGGCATTATTTTTGAGAAATGGTATAACAATTAATTAGAGGTGAAAATAAATTGAAACTTGGCGTATCTACCTATTCATATTGGCATTTTAAAACTGAAAAGGTACCGATTGAACATGTCATTGAAGAAGCCGCACGACTTGAACTCGACGGCATTGAAATCTTACATCAACAGATGACGACCGAAGCTAATCCCTATCTTCAGAAACTGAAGCGGCTCGCTTTTATTCATGGACTTGATTTGTACGCACTCTCCATTCATCAAGGTTTCGTTTCTCCAGATACGGACACGCGGCAAAAAAACATCAATCATACGATACACTGCATACGGTTAGCGCATGAACTCGGCATCCCATCAATACGACTCAACTCGGGGCGATGGGGAACTATCAAATCCTTTGATGAATTAATGAAAACTGAAGGGAAAGAGCCAACCTTACCCGATCACACCGAAGATGAGGCATTCGATTGGGTGATAGCGTCAATTGAAAAGTGTCTCCCAGATGCTGAGAAATACGGGGTAATCCTTGGGCTTGAAAATCACTGGGGGTTGACATGTGCACCAGAGGGCGTCAATCGCATTCTCTCTACTATTGACTCAGAATGGTTAAAGGTAACAATGGATTGCGGCAATTTCCTCTCCGATCCTTATGATAAACTTGCACAGATCGCTCCCGAAGCAGTGCTTGTTCATGCAAAAACTTATTATGGTGGAGGGGAATGGTACACTTTAGACCTTGATTATGCAAAAATCGGAGAGATTCTGCGGCGTGTTGGATTCCACGGATATGTGTCTATTGAGTTTGAAGGAAAAGAGGATGCACACATCGGAGTGCCACAAAGTGTGGAAATGCTGCGTAACACCCTCAATGCCAAAAGCGATCTATAATTACAATAACGTGAGTTTGATAATTAAAAACTGGTAAATAGAGAACCCCTTTGTTATTATGAAGTATACCAAATACTTACATA
>JAGWBU010000015.1:0-30667 GCA_021295735.1 Candidatus Poribacteria bacterium
GTCTGCACTTTATGTCGAATTTATGATCAATAGTAAGAATTTCGACTTATGGGTAATAGTAAGCCCTACAATAGGGGTTGTGCGGATTTCTACAAAAACTTTACACACCCTTTCAAAAAGTGTAATTTTGGTTTTACGGTCTTAAATTCTATAAAGATGAGATTGGTGGTTGGCTATCAATATTCAGAACGTTTGTCGTAGCGCAATTCGTTGTCAGTTCAATTGCTGAATGCGCTTATGACATTATCAGGTCGCGACCGGGAGGTCGCTCCTACAAAAGAAATCGGAGATGTTGATTCACTGGACGCTGGATTGCTGAGGACTACTCTACCGATCATCACCGTAGTCCGGTTCTTTTGCCGAGCGGATTTTCCATGCTTCGAAAATGGACTTGAAAGATTTTGCTTTATCTCCAAAATGGAGATACTGGAGACTCTTCACCGGAACTGATACCTCTCCATAGATCGGTGAACGCCCGTGCAGTGTTTCACCGCTGACTTCAAGCGGTTCAAAAATCAGGATCGGATTATGGATCAAAGCAAAGCGGACCACAGACTGAATTGCTGTTGGTTGTTGATTTCCGACAGCCTCTTTTGCAAATTCCTCAGCACCCTCAACGCTTATATCAACGATTCGCGCCACCCGTTTGATCGGGATGGGAACTTTCTTTAATTTTGATTCAAACTGAATTGTCTGTTCGTTCATACTGAGTAATTTGCCTCGCTTTAAATCACCATTGTTTGCCACAAGAATATGACTTGGTGGATTGTCACGGCTGAAACGTGGCACGGTTAAAGCGCGTTCTAATTTTATACCTAATTCGTCAGTTTGTGTTTCGAGCGGATCAAACAGGATTTCAATCTCATTTTTTAGGGCATCAACATCATTCGCGCCAATGTTTCTCTCAACAATAACAATTTTGGCATTGCCTTTAAGTTTTTCATTATTCACTATTATTTGCTGCTGGCCATTTTTGGACCTCCGCATCACAGCTTCCAAAATTTGTCCATCCTCTAAAATGATGCGATGTTTATCCCCACCTGTAATGATAATTGGGTTACGGTTTTCCTTTCGCGTTTGCGTTTTACCGCGTGTGAACTCAATACCTTTCATATACGCTGAGTCTATGTGTGTCGATTTGATAAAAGGGGATCGGAAACTGATTGAAGTTTCATCGTAAGACAGCACTTGACATGGGATGACTTCTCCGTTTTTCAGATGTAACAGATGTGGAAACGTCTCCACATCAAAAGGTCGTAGTCTTGAGACATGCTTATTATTACGTTCTATACGGACAGATCGGTGATTTGCAAGGCGCGCAGGTTCAGACGTGCCTATAGCCTGCCATTGGATACTTGATTTGTCCCTACTGTTAAAAATAACGTGTCCACGGAGACTACCCGAAGGAAAAAACATTTTATCATAGTCATCTACTGGTTCTTTCGTTTGAACTTTAGACTCAAAACGAAATAGTGAAGCCCCCGCAAGTGAGCAGGTTATCGGTTCATCTGTGAATGAAGTCTGCAATAAAACACTATCTGGGTTCAGTTGCATTACCTGTCCACGTATAACAGATCCGTCAATATATGTTAATGCCATGTATTCGTCGAGTGTCGTCAATTCTCTTCCTGGTTGGACAACACGATCAATCTGCTGTAGGTTGATATCCTGTCGTGTTCCGTCCTTGTTGAGGACATAACTCTCGTTTTTCTTTATAAACAACTTGCCGTAAAAAACTTCTCCATTCATCAGATAAATCCGAGGTTTAGAGAAATCAACTTGTTGGTTTTTGAATTCGGCAGGCTGCCGGTAGACCTTTAACCGCTGTATTGTCAAATTTTGTCCGCGATTATAAATATAGGGTCCGGGTGATACAAGAGTCGGTTGAACATCATCTACTTGTAAAAGCAAATTACCATTCAAGTCAAACACTTTCAGCGTGCCAAGGTCCTGATCATAAGCAAGTCGCAAACGCAAGTTACGACGCTCCGGTTCAATTGTCATTATTGTTTCAAACAACGTTCCTTGAACAACAACGAGTTTATGGTCTTCACGCCTCCACCATGTCTCCACCCGTAGTGTTTCGTACAGGTTTTTTCCGAGAGCAAAGACAAAACCAAGGTTCCCTGTAGTGGATGCCAATTCAAGGTCAATTTCAAAACGTTTTGGCCATTCCATTGCATAGAAAATGTTTGCCTTTTTTCTATCTGTGTGTGGAAGTCCAATATGATCGGGATACCAATTGGTGTGTTGATTTTCAACTGCTTTCGCTACATCTTCCTTAGATGATTTCCAAGCTGTTAGTTGTGAACCATCAAAAATGAGATTGGAATGCTCACGACTTTCAAGCGAGTAAATCAACTCTCTATTTACTCGGAACTTACCATAGCGTTTGCTGGAAAAGAGAAAAGTATTTTCATCTGAACCAATAATGTCCGCTATCCAGACATCACCCGATATTGTGCCGACGCGAAAAGTTTCTGTCACTGATTCAGGCTGTTTAGCGAAAAGAATTGAATCCAAAACGTTAATATCAACAAGTAGATCATCAGAAAAGTACGGTGATATCCATCTAATCTTCCCTGACTTACTGTCTAATAGTTTACCGGGAAGAGAATCGCCATTTTTCCAGCGTAAAAATGTTTCCTGAGCCAGTGTTGTAGTGGGAATCCACATCATAGTGATCACGATAGCAATAATCAATATCTGTTTTAGACACTTTCGCATTATATTTCTCCTTCTTATAGCAGCCAACATTAGGTTGCCGACTTTCAGAAAGGAATGTTATCTCAAAAATTCCTCTTTCTGGCTGCCGATAGTCAACTACCTTTCGTAAATAGGCAAAAGACGATAGTTCAAAGCTAAGGTAAGCACCGCCATTCCTGTTCCATAGGCTTTACCGTGGGAACTGTTGAAACTCCCATCTTCTTGTTGCATCCTTTGAAGTTGCGCAATAGTACGTTGATTCCAAGCTTGCCATGCTTCAAAGTTGCTCTGAAACAGTGCCTGAGCCATATAGTATTGCGTATAAAACATGTAACGATTACCTACATTATGATCTGTTCTGCGCTTGATAAATTCGGCAGTAGCCTTGTATTCAGGTGTGTCCTTCCTTTTGCCAATTGCATACACAAGGGTTGCAATAGCAGAGCGAGTAAGTCCATCGCCGTGGCTGCCTGAAGGCGTATAAGAGACACTTCCACCGCGCATTGTGCAGGTTTGAAAAAAGTTCAATGCCTTATCAATAGCTTCGTTAGGCACTTCAATGCCAGCGTTTCTTGCACCGAGTATTCCCATTAATACGGTTCCAGCGACGGTTGTGTCTGCATCTCGCGCTTGTGGTGAGTATCGCCATGCGCCCCAAGGATTTTTTTCTTGGGCAGTCAACGCGCATCGCACAGCAAGCTCTAAAGCTTCACCGAGGGTTCGTCTGCGGCCTTCAAACATCTCACTATCTTTCCAAAGTAGGGCTTCGTTTATTGCGCCGTACGCTTCGGACAGTGCTAACGTAGCAAAACCGTGCTGGTACATTGACGCGTGCCCACTCGTCCCCATGTATCCTGTTCTGGCGTTTTGTTTAGCGATCATGTTTTGCAAGGCTTTACGGATATGTGTGGCATAAGGACCATAATCAGGGTCTTCACCACTTGCCATTAACGCCATAACACATATACCTGTTATTCCTGGGGCATTTGGTGATCCCGGCCAACTTCCATCTTTCAGCTGGGTATTTGCGAGGTATCGCAAACTACGGTCGTTAATGCTTCTAACCGCTGGTGGAACACCCGTGCCGTAGCGGAGAGTTGGATCCTGTGCGTAGGTTGGTTTTATGGAAAACGTGCTCAGGAATATCAGAAATCCCATGAAACCGACAATTCGTATATGGTTGTTCATCACAGAACTTGTAACTTTATTATATTTTGCCATGATTATCTTCCTCCTTTAAATACACTTTGCTGCCAAGGACTCAATATCTCGTTGTCCATCCTAATGAATAATTCAGCAAACATCATTTGCAGTCCCTTATAGTTCAATACTCCTTGAAATCATCTGGTTTCCAGCGCCATGCCAAATATTAGTTCAAATTGCTGATGCTGCCAAGGACTTAACATATCCTGATCTATCCGTTGGTAGAGTTGGTAAAACATATCCATGGGAGCATCCTCCTCTGACGGTTGCACAGTTAAATTCGCTGCTATTGTTCCTAATTACTTCCGCTGCGAGTCGTTTAAAAGTAGTTGCGTATCTATAACCGTCACTGCCGTCTCACGAAAAACTTGTTGATGGAAAGAATCTTTTGCTGCTTGAAGTTTAGTATATTGTGCCTGCACATCTTCGGACAGGACATCTTTGATGGCTTTTTGATAGAGCGGATGATTTATAATGTCCGTAGCATAGGGTTTACCTGTTTCTTCGTATGTGATGTTCTCGCCCCATATCTTTTCGATCAGGTCACCGAGTTGCTTATGGGCTTGTTCGGGGGTTAATTCGCGCGCCGCGAGCGCTTTCATAATTTTGGCTTCGGCTTCACGGTACATTGCCATACGATCTTTAGTTTCAAGGTATTGTTGAACCACACCTGTACCGGCTGAAGTTAAACGTTGTGATGCGTGTTTACTGTTTATGCCTAACATCTCGATGTATGCAGCAAGTTTGGCTTCAAGGAGCTGTTTCATGTGTTCCTGAGGATCCGATTTTTCATCTTTAGGTCTTATGCCTAATTGTTTCTTCAATTCATCAAGTTCGGCTGCAGCTTCTTTTTCGGTCATCCTACCGTCATTGACTGCCTTCTTGATATTAGCTTTGGTTCTGGCGAGGATCATTTCAAGACTTTGATTCTTCTTATCGTTGGCGTACATGTCCACCAACGTATCCCATATTTTAATCTGTGTCTTGGTCAATACCTCATTTAGCGTGATATTTAATCTCTGGCTTACAATGTCTACTGCTTTCTGTGAATCTAATCTCAAAATATTTATTGAAGTCAGTTTTAATTTATCTGTTTTACCAAGTAGCAATTGCGCGATATTTTTGCGTTGATCCACAGTCAAAAAAACTTCCTGGTCAAGTAATACTGTCAACTGATTAACGACGGCTTGTTTTTCCCGTTGCAGCCTAGCGTTTATGAAATCGTTGTAATCCTGTAGTTGCGTGTCGCTTAGATATTTGGAAAATACTTCTTTAATGTCGGGATACAACAACAAATCCTCAAGTACGTCCAAATTGCTACCATTCAATTTAATTAAGAAGTCCGATAATTTACTGTCATGGTTTATTGCGGTTTCAATTAATTCGCTAATTGACTGATGAAGTGCAGTAACAACTGTTTTGTCCAAATTGTGACGCTTCGCCATATTTTCAGTAACGTAGTGGAGTAAAGGTACAATTCTGTTTTTAGCGGTTTGTTTAGCGGGATTGATCCAGTTGAACATTTTAAGATCGACGAATGTTTCTTCCGCATCAACGACTACAACAAGTTTTCTAAACGCGGTTATGTATCCGTGTTTATCGGAATAGACAGTATAGAGCCCAGCTGGAAGGTTGGTGCATTTATAATCACCGTTGGCATCAGTCTTTACTGTGAATCCTTTTTTGTTTGATGCAATAATATTGATTTTAACACCTTCAATTGGGTTCTGTTTTGGGGTTTGGTCAGTAATTTTGCCTCGGATGGTTCCGCCCTTCACAACATTTTCTTCTGCAAGAGCGAGGCATGCGGACATACCAACACACACAACTATTATTAGCATAGAACTATAACAACGCATTTTTCCAATCCTTCTTGTGATTTTTCTTTTTCATGCCAAATCCATATTTGTTTGTAACTTTAATCTGGAATTGTAGCCAAACCCGTCTGCCATTCTTTGCCTTTCTTACCTGCATAAAGCATAACATAGGTATTATTGACTTCAAGAATTTGACCTGTCAACACACCGTCACAATCAAACGCTTCAGGGGCGTCAGATGGTGTGAATACGGGGTTGTGCGGGTTCGGTTCAAAGTTGCGAAAATCGCGAGTCCGTACATGTCCAATCCGCCAAACTTCCCCATCAAATCCACCATAGAGAATATGGAAGTATTGCGGTCCTTTGAACAATTCGGTTTCACGAACGGCTTTACTATCCCACGTTTGCCCACTTCCTGTAAAAACGGGATTAGCAGGATTTTTTGTAATGAACGCTGGATCGCTTGTTAGTGCAGTCGCGTGACACATCGTCAATCCCTCCCCAAACGACTGCGTCGCCTTACCAGTATAAACAATATGAATCGTCTCACCATCTACTGCAACAGAAGGGTGAGTTGAGCCATGCCTTTCGTGTTCGGTATCAGCAGGAATGACAGGAGTTTGTTGAACGCGCTGCCACTTACCCAAGTCTCCATCGCTCACAAGCAAACCGGTCTGTTCAGGTGTCGTTTTCCCCTTACCCCGATAATACATGTAGTACTTACCATCGGCAGGATTTAGGAACGGGAACGGATACTCAACCGCTGCGTTATCGAAACCGTCTGCTGAAGGTTCAAGAATAGGATTACGTGCATCCTGCGTGATATTGGTTAGGTCACTAATAGGTGCTGTCGCGTGCATTATCAACCAGCGGACGCCAAAATCGCGTTTACACCAGATGTAGTGGACTGTCCCATCAACGATAATCGCATGAGTTGCTGCCGCCCAGAAAGGTGGCGGGAGAGAAATGATCGGATTACCAGTTTCTATCCTCTTGAAACTGGCGAATAACTCAAACGGAATAGCACCTTTTTGTGTATCTGCCATCGGTTTCTCCTCTGTTTTACGGCACGGCGTGTATCTACTACTGTCCTTCTATTGCATTAAAATAAGCGTCTAACCCTTGACGAAATTCTTCGGGTAATACGCGTCCTGCTTTCCCTGTTGCCTGTTTAGGTGACCGTTTTTCAATAAAGGCTTCTCCACTGTCATCGCCAATTCCCATAAGCCTTAGTGCGGAAACAATTGCCGCTAATGCTTGTCCTCCACCGCCCGGTGCATTTCCTCCGCCTCCGCCACCGGGAACATTTGGCATGCGTTGCGTTTCAAGCAAAATTTCGATCACTTCCGAAATGGCTGCAATTGCTTTGGGACCGGTGTCGGGTGTTGCAAGAATTGATTCTGCCTCATCCATAACTTCAGCTGCCTTTGAAACTTTCATGAGTTGCTGCCGGATCAGTGCTGTGTTAGCATTGGGCAACAAACTTATTTCCCGCGCTACTTCGTGGGTATCTTCTGCGATTTCGTATTGTGTATCGCTTAATGCTTCGCTTCGCTCATAGTATTTGTCGGCAGTGAGAGCGTTCTTTGCCTGCTCAACCTCACGCGTTTCTTCCCGCAATTGAATTTCGCGATTGATGATGCGTAAAACTTTCACAATTATTTCTGGTGGTAGGTTGGGCAATTCCATCATACCCCCTTGTCCGGGAGGCATTTCAGGTAGAGGATCTACCAATTGTTCTGCCCACCGATCCAGTGTATCCGCCCAAAATTCCGCATCAATGGATGATTGACCAACAAAATTCCTGCTAATTGATCTGACAATATCTCGCATTTGGCTGGACACAGAAGCGTCCTCCATTTCTGCAAGGACACGTAAATAGTTTGCATTAGGACGCCGGTCAGTATATGCTGCCATATCTTGTATGATAGTCGTTACGTTTTTCGCCTCTGTTTCTTCAAACGTTGCTAACCGTTTTAGTTCCCTCTGATTGAACGCTTCTCTGTTTGGTAAACCAAAACTGTCCAGATCATTAAGGTCTATCGCAATGTCAATCTGCTTTCGAGATGCTGCTTTCAAACGTTTAACGAATGTGCTGTTTTCAAAACCGACAAGCAGCTTTTTCATTTCATCTGATAATTTGGCAAACGCATCCAACAATTCCTTTTGCTCTTCGACTGCCTCTAAGACAAGTTCTGACGCTTGAGGCGTTTCGATGTCTTGATCCTGGGCTTGATCGTTTCTACCACTTCCCTTCAGGATAGTGGTAGGAATTCCGAGTCCACCAACAATTTGTGAAGGTTGTCCCTCTGGAGGTTTATCAGCCTTGTTAAATCCTGATTCAACATCGGAAACGCTCGGTGTGGGATTCGCAGGTGTAAAACTTGGCTTACCTTCTGCTGGTTTGCTCCGATCCGCGCCGACAGAATCACCGGACTTGTTTGGATCATCCGGCGTTTCTTCGTCTGCTGTATTAGGAATGTTCTTACTATCGGGACCATATCTCTCAACATCGCTTTCCGATTTACCGGGTTTGCTATTTGACTGATTGTTAGGTGTTGATCGCTGACTATCGGTTGTTGAAGGTGGAGCATCTTGTTGACTGCCGGCTGTCGGCTGCTGATTACTACTCTGACCGGGTGCTTCGGACGCTTGTGCAAGTAAATTCGCAACAGAAGGCATTTTCTTCCCTGCTATCTCCTCCAACTGTTTGAGCATTTCAGCCCACGATTCAAGTTGACCTCCATCAAATTCACTGTTTTTCGCTGCTTCCTGCAGTAATTCCGTACCGCTTTGAATCAGGCTATCAAGTTTTGCTGCGTTAGCGCGTTCTGCAGAGGCTTGATTCTGTAGTTTTTTACGTTGTGCTGGATCGTCAAGTTCCATAGGAGACAGGTCTTGAAGTTCAAGGTTGGTTTGATGTAACTGCAATTCTTTGTCGTGGACATCCTTTGCCGCGCCTGCCCATAGCTGCATCTGTCCAATTAACCACTTAAAGTGTTCGGCAGGCGTCAATACATGTAACACAATCTGGGGAGACTGAACACGCTCGCGGTTAGGAAAATAATCCTCTGCAAAAGCACGCAAACGTAGACTCTGTGGTTTTATATTCTCACGTTCAACAGAAAATGTGGCAGGGACAGTGAGTGCCTCTGAAGTCGGAGAACCTGACGACACAGTTTTCTCACCAATAGCAGGATTAGGGTTTTGGATAGGATTTTTGATACCTTCCCATTCCAAACCGATTCGCTTTACACCGAAGTCATCCCCTGCCTGAATTTCAAATGTGAGCACTTCCGTAGAAAGCACAACTTGGTTATTTTTTAGTTTAGTTATAGCGACCGTTGGCACAGTGTCGTCTTGTGCCTCAAACTGCAGCACTTGTGGTTCACTTACAGCGAGTCCAAAACGATCCCGCCATGTTAACTGCATCTCTGTCGTTGTCTCTACTGATATTGGTTCGGTAATAACGCGCGCACCTTCCACCTTTTGAGGACGATTGTTTAATGTTGCTTCTGATAGTTCACGTGTCGTAGTGGCTTCCAAGGTGGCGGTGCTTCCTTTCACCAAGTTCACTATTCCGCCGCGCACATCATCTATACGTGGCTCTTGATGTTGTAGATAATCGGGCAGCTGAACTTTGGCAATAAGTTCTTTCAACGCTGGACGTAATTTAGGTTCAACTGGAATGGAACGCCGCGCATCTCCTACTTTAAGATTGACTTTTCCTTCCTCAGTTTGTGGTGGCAATTCAAACTTGTAGGTTTCTCCTTCTCGTTCTGCAACTATAGGTGTCTGGTCTGCGTAGCGTGCCTCGCCCGACTCGGGTTTCCATGGGGATTCGTCTTTTAGACGTGCTTCAACATCAAAGGGTTCCGCATAAGCGACCACGCGTCGATCCGTTTTACCTTCCAACTGCGCAAAGGTATATCGCTCCACGTCTCGCCACGGGGTTAACCATCGAGCGAGGGTATTCCGAGTCGTAGCGGGAATCACAAGTACCCCGATAATGACCAACACCAAAGGCAAACCTACTGCCAACGCCCAACGACGATGGCGAGGATTAGGCACAGCATCTGCAAGATTGTGTTTTGCTACTTCTTCATCAACTTGACGCATCGCTGCTGCAACCAACGCAGGGCTTGATGACTGATCTGACCTCTCCGACGCAAGTTCCACGATGCCAAGCACGTGATCACCAAAACGTGGAAACTTATGCTGCAACAACCGAGCTATCCCATCTAACGTTCTATTTCGCCATACCCAATTGTAATACTTTAACGGCAGGAAAATCACCATGCCCACCATCCCGACTAACAAAATGAGCGCACGTAAGAACGTAGCCGTATCAAACAATCGGTCTAAACTAAACACGATGAGATACGAAATGATGAGACCAAAGATTGCTGCTAAAGTGCCTTCGGCAATTTTGATTATCCATACACGTTTTCGGTATTGTTCTAAGGCTTTTTTCATGCGCGGCGGTAGGTTCACCGCGTTTTCTTTTGATTGTGTTTGGTTCATTGAAGTTCTCCTTTGTTGTGACTGTTGACTGTTGGTTTTCAGCTATAAAAAGCGTTAGGTAGATGCCTATAGCTATCAGAACAACACTACTTTTCCTCAGACTCATCATTTCTTTGTAAACCTAAGAATTGGTATGGATCAATTCCTCCCTCATCATAAGGTACCAGTTTGATGTCATCCGGCACGTCCTCTTTCGTAAAAGGTTTACCTTGTTCCATTTTTGCTTTGATGATGGCTCGTAGCCGTTGGCTTGTCTTTGGGTCTCCACTGAATCTGGACAGATATTCGCCAGATTCAGCCCATTCAACATAAACAGTGTCGGGAAAATTTGGATATACCAATCCCTTTTGCATTGACATTCCTGATATATTTTTCCCCTCTGATTCAAGTTTTATCCGCACGCGTTGCATTAGTTCTAATTCTGCGGATTGACAGGGCCAATATTCAACATCAGCTGGCCACGTGTCGGGAATCGGTGGATACGGACCGAAACCGAAGGGTGATTCGACAGTAGGATCAATGTCTAAATCCATATCTTTTGCCTCAGCAGGTATTGTAGAAAGCAACCCATCTTTTTCAATAACTGCGTGTCGTGCTATGCGCCAAAGTGGACTCCCAGGACCAGCAGTTTGCCAACTACCATCTCGAGGTGTGACTACAACGTAATCCTTTTGGGTGTCCGGCAGTCTGTCGGGAAACATTTCAAAAGTTGTCCAGTTTGTGTACGTGACAGGTTCACTACCGTCCCATTGCCATTCCCCCTCTTTTTCCATATCCGTTAGTCCAATCCACCAAAAAGATCGGTCATCAAAAACACCTTCAAGCCAATGCTGTTCAGCTTCATCGTTGATAGCAACGAGATGCGCTTCTTCTCTAATAGCCTGCTGGTGTGCATCGTGCCAATCTCTACACGAAATTATTTTGTAAGCGTGCCCATTCGTCGGATTAGCGATCCAGACACTTTGCGCCTCTAATCGCGCGCGAGCAAGGCGAACTTCAGCATCATTTGCCAGCGGATTATCAGGATGGCGTGGTTTAACCATATCAACTTTGGTACCATCCAGTTTTAAGACCAGTTTATCAGGTGTCACCTTATTGTTAATTAAAAAAGGGCCTATTCCTGCTGTCAAATGTTTATATTTAGCACCAAGCGTGTAATATCCCGGTTCATCCTGATATGTTGTAAAGTCCCCATCTGCATCGGTAAAAACGCCGGTTCCATAGGTGTCACTACCTCGTTCATCTGAATGTTGTATGTCAAGGTCTACTTCCGCGTTCTTGAGCGGGGTGCCATCGGCGTAAACAATGCGGCCGCTAATCCGCAAGCGCGACTTGACTGTGATTTTGACGTTTTCAACGGTCACACCCGGTTTCAGCGCGAACGTGATCCTTTCAGAGAAGTCGTGTTCCTCTGTATTTTGTAAAAAGGTGACATTTCCGAATTGAATGGAGATAAGTTTTTTTGCTGGTTCAAGGTTCTCAAGCTGCATCAATTTCTGAATCATTTCGGGGGGCATTTCACCGTCTTCCGGCGGATTTTCAGGGTCAAATAGGTCAAATGCATCCAGCATCGGATCGTAATGAACGTTGATTTGGAAAAACCCTGGCTGAAGTTCGGTAACCTTGAAAGTGCCTTCGGAATCAGTCTGCACCTTAGATATGGCGGGAGGTTTCCCTGGACCTTCCATCCCCTCAGGTAAATCTTGAAACTCATCTGCTGGCACGAGATGTTCATCAAATTCAAGCATCGGTTGAAGAACGAACGTGAATTCAGGAACAGGTTTCCCCGCTGTGTCAACAACTTTGCCCGACAAGCTGCTCAACGCTTGTTTTATAGGCACTTCTTCCGCTGCGAAAGTCGTTGCAGCAAACAAAAGGAAAACCCCTAACACTACGAGTTTGTGTGTTGTGATAATACGCGTCATGTTAATACCTCCTTGTACGTTAATGCGTTCAACGTTTTTCATCTTTAGGCTTCGGGTTATCAACGATGAGCATTTCTTTTTCCAGAATCGCTATTTTTGCCATGCGTGCGATGGGACTGCCTTCGCGTGCTGCCTGCCACTTTCCTGTAAAACCGATGAGCATAGTATAATTCTTGTCCGCATCGTTGTCTTGACCTACCGAAGTTTGCACTGGCGAATTCCAATTGGTGTAGGTAACAGGTTCACCGTTATCCCAGTGCCGTTCACCTTCTTTTTCGCCATCTGTCAATCCGATCCAAAAATTTTGTTTTCTAAAAACGGCACGGAGCCAGTCCTGTTCGGCTTTGCTATTGATGGCAACGAGATGCGCGTCTTCGGCGGTCGCTTGTTCTTGTGCTTCCTCATGGGTTTCGCAATAAATTCGTTTGTAGGCGTGACGGGTTTCAGGATTCACTATCCATACGCCAGCGCGACGCCGCTGTACCGCAGCTCTTTGACGTTCAGGATCGAACCGCCTTGGTGCTGCTTGTTGTTTAGGGACAGGCGGTTTCAGTGGCGTTAGGACTTCTGTAGGCGTTTCCTGTTCACCCTTTAGCGTCAAGACCAATCCATCAAGACGTTGCGTATCTTCAAGCAAAATCTCCTTAGACGTTGCGGACTGCCCCTGATATGTTACAGAGACGGTATAATGGCCCGCTTCATCTACATATCTCACAAAGTGCCCCTCCGCATCAAGCTTCATTGATCCGCTTTCACTACCGGTGCCGCCGCCTACATAACGTGATTTTACCTTGTAACTCACTCGAACGTTCCGAAGTGGGGTGCCGTCTGGGGAAAGCACCTGTCCACGGATCCGCATACGAAGACGAACAGTAACTTTTACGTCCGTAATATCCGCATCCGGCGCAATCAGAAATGCAAAACTACCGAAATCAAAATCAAAGATATGCAGGTCAACATAGAACGGGATGCCCTCAATTTCAAGACCGATAACTTCATAATCGGGTTCGTGTCCTTCAGGAAACAAGACTAATTTATTTACGGAGGGTGACGTGATATTCGTAATAGAGAACGCGCCGGTGTTATCTGTCTCACTTGGTACTGGAGGAGGGAACGCTGGTTCAGGATCGGACCTCCATTGGTCTGGAAATGAAGTGCCTTTGAATGACTGAAGTGTCACAACAATGCCCGGAACAGGTTTCCCCTCATTATCAACGACTTTGCCAGAAAAAGTTGCAGCAATGCTTGGGAGAGATGTCATCAGCAAAAGCATAACACTCACAACAAAAATGTCTATAGCGGTAAAATCAAAACGTTTCATAATGAATACCTCTGTTGGTTGAAAGATTATCTTTTCTGAAAATATATTTGTTCTGCTTCAATTTTTTCGTGGAGAAAGCCCCTCGCGCAGGAATAGAAGGAAGATTGTCTATGTGCGTAATTTAGTAGAGTTCTCTTATGTCTAATTTCTGCATAGCGACCTCTAATTGACAAGCAAATTCTGTAAATAGGCTGTTTTGGCACCTCAAGTATTTTGCTTTACTACGAAAATTAGAAAAATTGTCCAAACTTTAGTATGGTATTAGGAACAAACAGAAAACGTTCTAACAGCGTACTACCGAAAGCAGTTGTAAATTGGTTATATATGTTTTTGAATACTAAATCATATCGTACCTGCCATTTTGCGTGCAACCCAGAATAACCCAAGCAGTAAGATAATCAATCCGCCCCAAAGCGGATGCGCCCAGATTCGCGTTCGTTTGATAATCGGTTCTGGCTCTGGTAGGGCTGCCAGATGGTCTAACAACGTGCTCACTTCACCAATCGGCACCAATTTTCCTTTGGTAATTTTCGCGATTTCCTCAAGGACATCAAAACGTGCTAAACGCCCTTGTTGCTCCCGATTCAAGCCTTGCACTGACAGATCTGTTTGAACTGATGCGCCCGTTTCGCTACTGGTCGCAACGAGGCGATAGTTGCCTGACTCTTTCGGCACAAACGTCCCGACGAACAACCCCAATGCATCTTCTATGCCCGGTTGAAGTCGGATTGTCTCCGTTTTACCTGAGGGCGCAATCGCTTGCACAGTAACAGTGCCTCTATCCAACGGACCGCCTACGTTGTCCATCACATTAACATTTAACGTTAGGACATCATCAACGTGTGGTCTATCTGGTGAGTAGAACAATCGTATGGATTCGCCTTGCGCCATCTGGCGTCGATACGCCATCCAACGTGCAACTTGACTCCAGAAGCGGTAATGGTATCTGTCTTCCACACCATGACGCCAACGCCATGCGCTGTCTGTTCCCATAAACAGCACTTTACCAGTGCCATACGTTTTTGTGACGATGAGCGGCACCCGTCCAGAAACTGTAGCAACCTGATCGTGCACTGCTAAGATTTCTGTGCCTGCCTTGGCTCGTTTGACACCAGCGTACCAGAAAAAACCTGGTAATGCGCGCCACACGTCGCTGTTGTCAAGGTCGGTATCTCCGAGACGGGTTAGCAAGCTGCGTTGTCCGGGTTCGGTGAGCGAGAAATAGCCTTGGACACTTGAACCGACACCGTTCGGTGTTGCGGGGTCCAAGACAACAGGATAAAGGTCAGCAAGCGGACCAGTGGTCAAAGAATCTTGTGCGCCGGAACGTCCCGGTAGAAAGACAATCCCAGCGGCTTGTGCGCTGACGAGTTGTCGTAAATCCTGTGCTTGTTCGACCGTCAACTGTTCAGGTGCTATACCTACATCTCCCAGAAACACCACATCAAATTTGCTAAGTTCTCTGGCATCGGGGAAACGTTTAATATAGCCGCGTCCACCGCCAGACTGCGGCAACTTAGGGTGAAAAAGCAGGCATGTTACATCAACACCTGCATCGCGTTCCAAGGCATTACGTAGGTATCGATATTCCCAACGCGGATAAGATTCAATAACAAGCACTTTCAACTGCTCCTTCCGTATAGATATGGGGGCAGAGAGTTCATTATTTTCGGGAATCAACTCTCGAATATCCTTCGCAATCCGTAGGGTAAGGTCGTAATTACCTGTTTCTTGTGGCGTCCATGCCATATTATCTTGTGCTTGCCCCATAGCGGAAACAGTGATAGTTTTGGTTGTCGTTGGCACATCATCAATGCTTAACGTTAGATGCACGTCTCTGTCCTGCCCCAAGGTGTTTCGGACGACAAACGGAATACGCAGCTGCTTTTTTGTTACGCCATAGGTTGGGGCATCTATACTCACTAACTCAAGGTCGGGCAATGGGACTGCACTGCCGACTCCCACGGTGAAAACAGGGACTCCTTTCATGTGGAACCGTGTCGCAGCCTTTACGGGTGAGTCCCCAATATTCCAATCACCATCTGATAGTAGCACTACGCCGCGAAGATTGGAATGATTGTCCAAAACATGCGATAGCCCTGCGTTTATATCTGTTGCTTCTTCTGCGGGGTCTAACAGTGAAGAGAACGGCTCGAATACTACGTTGAGTTCAGTATCTTCTTCAGATTTCCAAACATCTTCGGACATTAGTGGCTGTATCGTTTCAGCGCGGTTTTTACGTTTGGCAGCAGCATCTTGATCGTCAATTATATCCCGTGTTAGCATGCTATTAGATTTGTCCCACAGGATAGCAAGTGTAGAACGTTGTTCCGGCGGCTGTGATTCTAACCATTCAGGTTGGTTGAGCGTGACAATTACAAGGCAAACAAGCACAAAACGCAGCAACTCAAGCCATCCGATACGTGTACGGTAACCGCTGCGGTGCCATGCAAACCAGCATAGGACGCCGGTTACAGCAACGATAATCAGTCCCAAAATTATGATGGAACCGTTTGAGAAGAATTCAAGGTGTCCTTGCTGGTCTTGCATTTCTGTTATGTATCTCCGAGTATGTTAAGACATTCTTTCTTCGCGTATCTTTGAATGTTCAATTTGCTCTTCAAGAAAGGGTACAAATTCGTTAATCCAATAATTGACTTTTTCGTCATTATCGTTGTTCTGGATGTCAACTAATTTTTGTAGTTTCTCTCCATAGTATAAACTAGCAGGTCCCCAGAATCCTTCGGTTGAATAATTTGATATCAATGTGCTTCTAACATCTTCTTGATCTCCATACCTAACAAGAAGATCACGGGCTAACGAACCACACCAGTCTTCTATTAAAAGGGTCTTTGGAACAAATTCACTGGCAAGATACCACGCGCGATTTTCCACGTCTTGATCAACCCATTCCCATATTTTTTCGCGTGGAATTAAGGTTAATGCTCCTTTTTCTTTTTCTGTTTCCGAAAGATCTGCTTCTCTAAGCCAATTTGCTAAAGATATAGTTCTCGAAAAATTATCACGACTGTCCAAATATTCACTAACGTACTCCCAAACCTCCGCGGGATATTTTTTAGTTGTTTCAGTGAGAAACGAGCAACTTTGTGAGAAAGAATCAAAGATTGTTCTGTCGCTACCAAAGGGCACCAGCATGCATTGTACTAGTTCTAAAGCCTTTTTTGGATAGAGGTTTAGAAAACCTTTCGCTGTTTCTGTCCAATAAAAATCTGTCATTGTATCATACTGATAATTATCGGATTCTTTAAATAATTCTGGATGTGAAAGGAGGCGGAATGTGAGTTCATTTGGTAAAGTAGATTCTGGTTTTCGAAAAATGTAGTAACTGTGGAATAACTTCAATGCAATATGTACAGCTGACCTGTCGGTAATATCCAATAAAAATTCTATCCAAGCTTCAAAAATATTTTCGGATAGACTGGTAATTGCATTTTGGTATTTGAATAATTCAAAATCGTAGATATTAATAATATCGTTTTTTGCCATGTTGAGAATTCGAAGTCCTGCTTGATCAGTCAGACCCGAATAGTGCGTAAGCGATGGTACTATTGTGTTAAGAGTGATATCTTCACAGAGTACGTCAAGTTGTTGCTCCCATAGTGCTGAATCAGTATCAAAGATCGCATGGAAATAACCACCCAGAAAATAAGTGCTGATATTATCCTTTGTGTTTCGTTGGGCATCAAGAAGCATTGGTAGAAGTGAAAGCGATTTATCTCTCTGTCCAAGTTCATACCCAAACTTGTTTCCATTCTTTGCTTCGGTAGTCACAAGCCATGATAATTCCGATTTCAAAAGTGCAGGATTATCTACAGATTGCTTCGCTAGTGATTCAAGGTAGGGTTTAACTTTATCAACTTTATCTCTGTCTTCAATAAGAAGGTCTTCAACCATATCCATCCCAACATAGCGTTGCATTAACGAAGAAAAGTCGGAACCAATCAATTCGTCTTGAAGTTTTTCAAAACGCTGTCTAATTTTCTTTGGTAGTCCTTTGTTTTCAACATAGGAGTCATCATGAAACAAAATTCGGCTAATTGTCTCAATAATCTGTTTTTCGTTTACATATCCATTTTTACTAATTGTTTCGACTGTGTTTACAACCATATTGCCTAAATTGTGCTTTCTTGCAAGTGATCCTGCATGACCAAGCAGAATCCCCGCAGCCTGTTTACGTTCATCTTCAGGTAAATGTTCCAATTGCTCAAACAAGAGTTGCCATACGGAACGGTAGGCTTTCGACCACTGAGCGTGTGTTTTGGGAAACCAAAAATTTGGTTCCTTGCGTAATCCTTGATATTCTGCTCCTGACATCCGTGAGAAATGGCCGGATATTAAACCTTTATCGCATGCTTTTAATGCCAAGCTTCGCCGTTCTTTTGATTCAGACTCAAATGCTTCCTTTAAGACAAGTAAACGTTCTACTGGGGATGCTTCTGTAGGAGCTACCGCACCTGGTCCTAATGAGAAAAGTTCAGCAAATACTCCACTTGCATTGTTCGATGTTCTTTCATTTTCTGCTTCACCGAGTGCAAGGAGCAACCTTGCTGCATTAGGGAACAATTTTCGCCATATAGCAATTTTTTCAAGAGCCCATATCACCGATCTCCGACCATTAGTAAATTCTAAAAGAGTTTCTTTATCCCAAGTACCGATTGTTCGCACTAAGCACTTTAAAGCAGATTCTGGATCTGCTTCAGTTAGTGCTAAAAAGAATTTGTTATTAAGATTTCTCAACGAAGTGTCTGATTGAAATGGCCCATGTGGTCCAAGGAGCTGCTTGACAATCCTTGATGCTTCTTCCGACTCAGCGGCATATTTAAACATCTCACAGAACCAATCGAACAAGTTTGGTGTAAAGCCTCGTGTTAACTCCACAAGATCAGAATCTTCAGCATAGTAATTTTCCCACCACTCTAACCATAACTTGATATGTAGGACTTTTGGAGTAATGTGGAGTGTATAGTCACCTTTTAGGGTACCACGTTTTTTCAGGTCTAAAACAACTTTTTTGAATCTTTGTTGAGTAATCGACGGGAAAGCATTCTCCACAATTTCTGCAATTGCACTGAATTCTTCGGAAACATTACCTTTAAAGCCAAATTGTTTAAAGAGTGCTAAATAACGAAGTACCGGCCAACGGTCCGCTACATCTGGTATTGTTGGGTCCTCGCCTCCGAAAATACATCGTTCCCAGAAATTGACTGTGCTCAGGGGAGCAAGTAGATTTTCTTGATGAGAATTCAAATTCGTACCGATCATGTGCGCAACCTCTGGTAAGCCGCTACAGAGTCCAGCCCATCTATTAGCATCAGCATTGGATATATTAGTATAACTCTGAACAATGCTACAAATCTGTTCATTATCCAGCGGTGGGGCATCATAGTAGTTAATATCTCCAGATTTTTCCTCATAGTCATTATAGATAGTGATCAATTTAATCCTTGAACCACGATGTTTCAGTTTATTCCAGAAATATGATCTATTGTCGGGATTACATTCATCTATTATTAGCAGAACTGAGAAAGAGTTATCGTCTCGGAGAATTTCATTCAGTAAAACACTATCTAAGAATTGAGAGGCAGTACAGTAAACAACAAGTGGAGATAAATCATCAACCTTCGTTGCTTCTAGAACAAGTTTAGTTTTTCCGATGCCAGGTTCACCTAACATACGCAGGTGAATTGTATCGTTATTTCGCCTTAATTCATTTTGGATTTCTAAGATCTGATCGTTCTGTGATTCTCCTGAGACAAATGAGAGCCGCATAGTCGCATCTTCAGACCAACTCTGATGGGTTTGGAAAAATCCTCGATCATTCCCATTGACCCACAATGCTAATGATGGGAACACCTCAAGGAATCCTCTGAGAGTATTCTGAGTAAACACCTCTACTTTGGGATTTGAATAACCACACTGCTTTAGGTAATCCTTGATGTTCGGGATGATTTTTCCTCGATTGAATTCAGTAGGATCAATTCCAGTGCATACCAAAATGTAGACTCCATCACCATCAAGGCACTTTCGAATACTCTCTCCAAGATTCTGCCTATTTGGTGTTTTCGTGCCAAAAAGTTCCTTCTTGATAACTGACTTTTGCCACGGTTTAAACGTTTCTCCAGCTTTAATCTGATAGCTTGTTTTTCCCTGCCTAATTAAACCTTGTCCCCCTTTAATTTGAGCGTCATCAACATTAGCATCAACGCCACCGTCAGGATTATTAACCCAACTAGAAACAGTAATCTTGCTAATTTCCACTCCAAGTCTTCGTGCTTCTGCCCAAAGCAGCTTCTGAAAGAACTCAACTGATGTTTTTTGATCAAATTGACTAAGATGTTCATTTTTTACGGTAAAAATTGTATCAATATTCATTTGATGCTCCTTAAGAAATAAACACTGTTTGAATATTATGATGTATTAGGGTCGCGACCTGGAGGGCACTCCTACAAGACATATTCAAAATTATACCTCAGTCTCTCTCTGCTGTTGCAAAATCTCCAACTGGACTACTTTCCGCTTTCTTACTCGGTAAACTTAGCACCGCTTCCACAATAAGTGCTATCGCCATCGCAATCAGGAAGATACGCCAGAGTTCATTGGCTAAAGAGGAGGTGTCTCCCACTTCTACGTCTATTCGCCTATAAGATAAGTCGTTAAATAGCGCATCTACAGTTTCTTCAGGGGCTGCTTTAGCGGAATCTTCAGCTTGGCTGCGATTCACAGCTACCCAATACGCTTCGTCTCGGTAAACGCCAGCATGTAATCCGCGTTGTGAAAGCGATACTGCGTCTCCTTCAGGCGCAACCGCCTCCCATTGTCCACGATCTGCAAGTGCATCAGGCGCAGCATCGCGTTGAGATGCTTCAGTCAATGCGCGACATCCTTCAGCTAACGCACGCTGTAACATCACATAAAACACTACGCCGTCCCGTTCAAGAGATGAGAATTGTGCCGTGGGTAGTGTGCTACAGAAATACGCTGCGCCTCGGTCAGTATTCACACGGGTTAGCAGCGGCGCATCGCTACCAAATCTTGCCAGCGGCGTTCCAATGCTCTCAATAGCACGATACCGGTAGGTGCGTAGTTTATTCAAAGGCAAGGGGTTACCGCTATCTACATGCGCCAACAGGTCGGCATCACCACGCCACCATGAAATCTGGGCAGTTTGTTCATCATCAGGTGTCTGCCAATTGTCCCAACGTGAGTCGAACATTTGGGCACCAGCATTCTGACTCGGTGGAAAGAAGATAGCGACACGACCACTGTTAACAAAATTCTGTATCTGTTCCACGACCAACCCATTCGGCAAAGCTGCTTGCCAAACCAATAACCCTGTCCTTCCCCAATCAATCTCCCCAATGCGACTCGTGGGAATCACATCCGCCTGATGTTGAAGCCTGGCATCTGGCGGGATAGCGAGCGCACGACGAAACGCTTCGCCAATTTTCGCATCATCACTAACGATAACTGACCTCCGCACCGGTGGTTCTGAAAACACAAAGAAAAATCGATTGTCCAACGGATTAGCATCACCCGGCAACCCGACAGATCCCCATCCTGAAGTGAGCGTGCCATCAATAGGAATGCGATGTCCCTGCAAAGATGCGCCGCGTGCGTCAAGTTCAACTTCAACCACAGAGCGAACGTTGTTGACTTCAAACTCAATCGGGACTTCTCGTGTTCCTATATCGCTGCCTTCATTTCTAACCAATACATCAAGAATGAGTTCCGCTTCGTTGCCTCGTTGCCACCGTTGTACGTTTTTGACCCTCACCGATAAGTTATTTGAAGGTGGCGCTGAATATGCAAGCAAGAAATGGTGCACACCTTCTAACTGCGCAAATTCTTCTCGGATTGCATCCCAACGTCCGCTGGCAACAGCCCAATCGTTCTCGTAGAGATCAGAGCAAAGCCACACGTCTGCACGTCCCGAATTGTTTGCTTTGAGATAGGTTAAAGCAGATTCAAACATGCCCGGAATATTCGCACTTGTAGCACTCGCTTCAGTCATGGGTAGGCTCAATAATGCCTTCGGTGAATCTATTTCCTGTAATTGTCCAGTGGCACTATCAATCAGAATCAGGTGAGCCCCATAATCGCCTTGCTCCAGCAACTGTGCAAGTCTTTTTAGTGCTGTGGACCTTTTTGACTCGCCAGCCTGCAGATTTTGTGTTTCCATGCTTGCAGACCGGTCAAGCAGAACCATCGTGACATCAGGTTTCGCCAATCCGATGCTTCCTAACCATCCACCAGAGAGTGGTCGACTGATAGCGAAAATCAGCGCTGCGATAGCAAGGGTACGCATTAGCAGTATAAGAATATGACGCAGACGTGCCATACCTTTGCTCATGCGTTTTGCTGTCATTAGGAACATCATCGCTGCCCAGGGCACGGTGCGGTGCCGCTGCTGATTAATCAGGTGAATAATGACTGGTAGCAACATCAAAGGAAGTGCTATTAATGCTAAAGGTTGTAGAAAATTCATAGTTGGTTTTTTGGCTGTCGGCAATCAGCCATTGGTTCTCATTTTTTCAGTAAAGCGGTTAGCATTTACTTTAATGGTTGCATAATAGTGACGCATATAAATAAGTGAACGTTTTTCTTTAGATTTACGGCGTTTGTAGTCGCGCAATTCATTGCGCCTCTTTGGATTTTTAGTCCATACGCACATTATATTTTGTCAATTGCTGATAGCCAAAAGTCTCACGCACGTTTTTTAGGTGTGCGCCCTAATAAGAACTTTGCCAATACGTCGCCATAGTCTTCCTGAATTTGTACACGATGATAGTCAATTTCGGTGTCTTGTATAACTTCATTCATGCTTTCAAGATATACTTCCAAGGCACGGCGGTACTGCTCACCAATAATGATTGGGTCTGCTAATATGGGTTCACCACCCTCCATATCAACAAAGCGCATTGGACGATCAAATTCAAAATCCAATTCATTCTGCTCCATAAGATGGAACACAGCGACATCGTGTTTACGGAATCGTAAATGTTCAAAACAGTTCCGCGCTACTTCTGGGTCAATAAACAGATCTGAAATGATAATAATTAGTGCTCTCTGCGGGACACGTTCAGCAGTTTCGTGAAGAACGTCTGCCAATCCTGTTTCACCTGATGGTTCTACTGCTCCGAGTTCATCAAGGACAGCACTAAGGTGTGTTGCGCTCCGCTTCGGTGGAATCTCTTTGTGAAACCTTGTGCCTGCACAGTAGAGCCCGACAGCATCACCTTGAAGCGCTGCGATATAGGCTAAAGTGCCACCGATTCGGCGCGCATAGTCAAGTTTGCTCATCCCGTTGTAAGCGAATCCCATTGAGCCACTGGTATCAACGATTAAGCACATACGTAAGTTCGTATCTGCCTCAAATTCTTTGATATAATAGCGGTCATTTCGGGCATAAGCACGCCAATCAAGCCGCCGTGTATCATCACCCGGCACATACTTACGATACTCCGCGAACTCAAGGCTTGACCCGCGAATCGGGCTGCGATGTTTGCCGGATACGCTTCCGATCATTGGTAACCGGGCATGTAGTTGTAGCGTTGAAAGCCGTTCCAGAACCTTCTGGTTGAGATAATCTCGTCTGAGTTGCAGTGCCATATTTTACCCTTGTTCGGAGAGTTCTCCTACGAGACGTTCAACGATATCTTGACTGGTAATGTTTTCAGACTCAGCAGCAAACGATGTGATGACACGGTGCGCAAGGACAGGGTTTGCTACAGCGACCACATCTTCAAGTCGAGCCATATAACTACCGCTGAGTGCAGCGCGTGCCTTAGCACCGAGAATTAAGTATTGGACAGCCCGTGGGCCAGCACCCCAAGCGACAAGGGGTTTAAGCCAATCAGGTGCTGCGTCGCCTTTCGGTCGTGTGCTGCGTGCTAAGTCAACAGCGAATTCATAGATGTGTTCAGATACTGGAACGCGCCGAACAAGGTTTTGGAATGCTATGACACGATCACCCGTCAAAACGTGTTCTAACGTTGGAAGGGACATGCCAGTTGTCGTTCGGGCGATTTCGATTTCTTCAGATCGCTCAGGATAGTCTACCTCAATTCTGAACATGAATCGGTCTAATTGTGCTTCTGGTAAGGGATATGTCCCTTCCTGCTCAATCGGGTTTTGCGTTGCTAATACAAAGAACGGTGGTGCTAACTGGTAGGTCCTGCCGATTACCGTGATCTTGTATTCCTGCATTGCCTCAAGCATTGCTGCTTGTGTTTTTGAAGGGGCACGGTTAATCTCGTCCGCGAGGATGAGGTTGGCAAACAGCGGGCCTTTTACAAACTCAAACTCACGTCTACCCCCCGGTATTTCTTGAAGAATATCTGTTCCGGTGATGTCCATCGGCATAAGATCGGGTGTGAATTGGATTCGGCTAAACGACAACGCCATGGTTTCAGCGAACCGGCTCACCAAAAGCGTTTTTGCCAAGCCAGGGACGCCCATCAATAGCGCGTGCCCTTGTGAAAACAGACAAATCGATAAATTTTCAATGACTTGCTCCTGACCAATGATGATCTTGGCAAGTGCTTTCTTTAGTTGGTCGTAGACGTCGCGTAGTTCGTCAATTGCAGCAACGTCATCGGCATCCATTTGGTCAATGTGTCGTGGTGTTTGCATATTTATTCCCTTTTAATTAGTTATTGGTTCTTAGTTTCTTCAATGTAGCAGTTAACATCTTTGACTCTTATGATTATAATTGACTTACGCAATATTGGTGTAAATTAAAGGCACTCCGATTCTAATTATTTGCGTAAGACATATCATAATATAGTGACGCCTGTAGGGAGAGAAATGGTTGCATAATTCTGAAAAATGCCATCGAACAATTAGGATTAATATTTACCAATGGCGTATAGGTGATTGGCTGTTCGCAGGTATATTGTATTTTCCGCGATTGCTGGTGTCGCGACAATCTCTTCTCCGAAGTTGTTCCTTGCAAGGACCTCAAGTGTATCTCCGATTTGAATCACCGTGACCATGCCTCGTTGTGATGCCGCGATCAGTTTATTCCCTGCGGCGATAGGTGAGGCAATATACTGTCCCCTTGCCCCAATGCGTTCACGAAAAAGCTGTTTGCCGTCTGCTGCCTGAATACATGTCAGAATGCCTCCTTTTCGCAGCAGATAAACTTTCCCCTGACAATAAAGTGGCGAAGGTATTTCAGGTATGCCACTATTGATTTCCCACGCCACGTTCAGCGGTCGAGCGTTTCCTTCCGCACCCGGTTTTATTGCAATGAGCGTTGGCTGGCTCTCCATAGCAAATTCGGACATAAGTTCCAGCCAGTCTGTTTTGCTCAGTTCGCCGTCTTTGTCTTTATCCAAATGCCTGAACCAACCACCAACCTGTCGAGGCCCAATCGGATATGCAGAACCGAGTTCATGTTTCTCCAATTCGCTTCGCAAAGGGATTCTAAAGCCTTTTGCCATTTCTTCGCGTTGTATCTTGTTGTCTTTGTTCTTATCAAAATCTTCAAGTGTAATTTTCCATGATGCCTCAGCATCCCATTCGGTTTCACCGCGCCCACCTGCAGCAGCGTCACTTACAAAAAGAAGCCCTTCCCCTACGACAGGGATACCAATGGTTTCAACAGAAAATCCGCCAGCCCACCATAATTCTTCACCGTTCACAGGGTTGTAGGAAGCCAACTTCTTATATCCCAGCACAACAAGTTCATCACGAAATTCATGCTGCCAGATCATCGGGGTGGACCAGCCCGCTTGAAAGAAGAGACGCGGTTGTTCCCAGACGGTGTTACCTGTGTCTCGATTCATAGCGAGAAGTCGAGAATTTCCCCTGTTGTCGTCTAAAACGAGGATAACCGTATCTTTATACAGTATCGGTGAGACAGACATTCCGTATTGACTCACAGGTGGGTCAATTTGACGTTCCCAAACCTTGTCTCCACCATGGGTATAGCAGAGGATACCGTAGGTGCCGAAGTAAGCGTAAACGTGTTTGTGGTCAGCTGCTGGTGTGGGTGAAGCGGGACCGTTTAGCAACGGAAAATACTGTGCGTTTTTTCGGGTACTAACCGATTTACGCCACAAGATGCTTCCATTCTGCCGATCAAGACAAACGACTGTAAGTTGATCTCTGTTTTCGGGCGAAAAAGTCGTGACAAAAATGCGGTTGCCCCAAATAACAGGAGAGGACTGTCCTCCTTCCATTTTCTTTTTCCATAGGATGTTTATGTCGGGACCAAAGTTGATAGGAACATTGGCAGTTTTTATCACACCGCTTCCGTTTGGGCCACGAAATTGATTCCAATGCGTTTTATTTCCATTTTTTTCTGCGTAGGTCACAGTCGGCAAAACCAATATCGTAACGAAGGGAAATAGTAGGATTGTTAGATAGATGTGTTTCATATCGGTTATCGGTTAGTTACAACTATTTTAACCATGTTCCTATACTAACGAGTTGTGCTAAATAACCATTTGTAGAACTTTATTTCACAAAAGAAATGTTTGTAAGTCATTATCATATATTTATTTTATAGAAAATGATTGGACGAGCACTCTTTAGTCCCGCCAAATGCCACACGCGCATTTGGCGTTGATTTGGTAGGGACGATATGTTTATAGCACAAAGGCAAATATATGTGAAAACCAACAAAACAAAATGTTAACTGGCACAAGTCGTTATACTAAGATGCATATACAATAAAAGCAAATTCTATGCCAGTTTAACAAGACGAGACTGCTGGATTCTTTGGAGAACTGCACAAAAAGGGGCAGACTTTATGCCGATTGCACGAAATGGGGCAGTGAGGAGTCCTTACATTATTACTTCAAAATAATCACTTCGTGCAAAGGTAAATAAAATCTGCTCGTAGTTCATAAAAATACACATCGCTGGTATTTGCTAATGATACGGTATCCATGTTTCTGGTTAAATAGATTTGAATAATTGGTCAACTGCGCAGTCGTTTCAGGACGCACCTTAATTTAGTATCGATGCCTTCGAGAATATTGATACTTTTGTTTTTGAGGCAACAATTCAATGTTTCTGTCCATCCATTCCAATCGAGTTTTTATCCAAGTTTTCATCTCGTCCACTTCACCTTGATATGTAAGGCGTCCTGGTCCAGGGTTACCAAAAAGTGAATGGCCCAGCACACGCCATCTTTGGAAGTTTCGTTTTTGTGCTTCTGAAAGGTATTTTACTGTTCGATTAATTTCGCCAAGGATTTCTGATGTAGCGAGTTCATTTTTTCGAAGTGTCTTCCACTTCTTAACAAGTTTCTTTTTAAAGTTTTCGTCCGATAACAGCCGATCCCACCAGAAAGGAACAGGATTTGTATAAATGAGCCAACTATTGGTTTCCCAACCGTTATGGAAAATAGTATTACCCATCGATAAATTGAAATCCCAGACTGGTCCCGCTTTTAGTTTTCCACCTCTATCTTTGTACATGTATGCGCTGAAGCGAAATCCATCCGTGTTTTTAAAAAGTTCATTGATGATAAAATGATCAATAAAAGAATCTATATCAATATACTTGGCATATCCGTGCTTTGGGTCTTTGAACTTCGGGCTGGTTAAGGTGGCTTCAAATTCGCTCATATAGTTTTGAATCCACCCTCTTTGTGCATGAGTCATTTCGCGCCCCTTCGGATATACATGCGCAAGATGTGTGCCGCGCCGAGTGTAGAAGAAAATTTCATTTCTATCCATTTTATCAATTTTTATGATATAGCCCCCAGTGATTTCAGGAGGCTTGTTATGGGTGGGTTTCAAAGATTGAATAGGAATACGTTCTTTTCCACGTTTGATCTTTTCTATGAGCAGATAGACCCCGACATAATGTTGTGCTTTAATTGTCTTATCGCGATTCGTATTGAGAAATACCTCAACAAACTTTGTTCTGGTTGCGTAGCTGCCGATTCGATTGCTAAATTCAAAAGCCAAGTAGTTCCGCATAAGCGTTTTATCCGAATAGGGACCATTCAGCACCCAATCAGATTCGGCTGGCAATTGGAATATGGACACATCTTTGTCATTGCCCTTATCGTCTTGAAATTCAAAACCGTATTGCTTTTTTGGAAACCCTTGTGAAGTTTGTCCTCTAACTTCTATACCGATTTTGCCTTCAAAATGAATGTGAGGATTGTCCAAACTGTTTCTGCCGCCAGATTCATCGTAAATAATTTTCATCTGTGCCGGAATCTTGGGTTCGTCAGGAATCCATCGACCAAATGTATCAATAACCACAATGGGTAAATTAGATGTATGCGGCCAAGGAATGTTTGCATAACTTTGACGGTTCCTGAAATTTTGACGGTTTACGGTTCTTTTTGATTGAGGGGGTGGAGGAGGCTCGGTGTAGCAACTTGTGAGAATGGATAATAAAATACCACCCAAAAGCAGAAATGTTATTTTTTCAAAACGATTTATAACCATCAATGACCTCGTTAAAAAGATCTGAGTGACCGATTGAAAATATTTTTTTAATGTGTGGAGTTTATTGTCTGAACTGAGATGTCTGAATCAACGCAACAATTACTGAGTGAATAATAGACATTCCGTGATTGACATATATTTTTACAGCGTTAGCGCATGCCTCAAAATTTCGTTATGAAATAGTATACCAGAATAGAAATGGAAAACGCAAATAAAAGTGTAGGTGGTTCTAAAGTGAAACAGACTTACGCAAGATGCTTGACATGGTTTTCCAAAACAATGGTGTGTGATACCTTTCATAATTATAAGACACAATATTAGATTGGAAAGAGTGCATAAAATGAATTCAAAATATGGATATCATCTAAATCGAAAGATTGATAAAAAATCGAATACGCCTCTTCCAAATCAATTTTACTGCGTTACTGACAATACCCAGTCTCTAATTAGTTTTAGGACTTTTGGTGAGATTGTTTCTTCAATAGTGGCGTACTCATTAACCAGACCTGTAGTCGCCCGTTGGAATAGGTGGTTGTGTTTCGGTAGGCGATGTGCCGTGACATTGCGATTTCCGCCTTGTTCAAGAGCAGTAACGATACCAGTGAGGTTTTGTTCTGCATCAACCTGCACATCGAGTTCTCCGTTAAGTGCTAATACAGGCACCTTGACTTTTTTGAGGACAGGTTCTGGATTGAATGCAAGAAAATACCGCATCCATGGGTTAAGAACTTGTTCGACTGCTGCTTGCACTTGTGTTTCGTCCTGTTGGGTAATGGGAACACCGTTTGCCTCAAACTGCTTGCGAACAATAACACCGATCTGCTGTCGTAGTTCATCATCTGCCATATCCGAGGCTAATGTTGTAAACAACTGATCAAGAAGCGTTAGTAAAGCCTGTTTATGTTCCTTCGCGAGTCCCATCGCGTCAAAGATGCGTTCGTTCTGTTTGCGCAAGAGTTCAGCACCAAGGACTCCAGGGGCAGCCATTAGCACGATAAAATTTATGTCTTCACTGCGACTGGCAACGATGGCGGCAACGGCACCTCCTTCACTATGACCAATTAGTCCAACAGAACTGATTCGGTTATCCTCCTTGAGAAAGTCAACACCCGCTTCCACGTCGGTCGCGAAGTCTGCTGTTGTTGGTGGCTCTGGATGTGGTGTTGACTTGCCGATACCTGGGTCATCAACGCGTAGCACGGCAATACCCGCACGAGTCAAGTAATCAGCAATTACCCAAAAAGGTTTGTGTCCGAACAACGTCTGATCCCGGTCCTGCAAACCGCTACCAGAGATAAGCAGTACTGCGGGAAAAGGGCCATCACCAAGTGGTAACGTCAAAGTGCCGGCAAGGTTGATGGTTACGTTTTTAAACGCAATTTCTTCGATTTTGTAGGGAAATGGTGGTTTTGGCTCCTGAGGTCTTGCAGGTTCAACAATGATGTCGGGGGAAAGTTTGAAGTCGAATGTGGCACCACCTTGGGTGAATTTGCCACTAATGATGTCATCGTTTAGATGTCCTGCAAAGGTGGGATTGCCCGGCACGCCACGGATTACAAATTTGACACTAATATTATCATCGGTTTCTTCAATATAGATGTTAGATAACGGTAAACCTTTAGCACCTTGGGTAGGAATATCAATGGTGCCGCTCCAATTGTTGTCTTTGATGGAGAGATCAACCTTTATCGATAAAGGTTGGATCGGAACGTTGATCTGTCCCTCCCAGTGACCGGCGACTTGATCTTCCGCGTGGGAAATCGAGACGATTACCACTACCATTATCATGGCGACGAAAAGTGTCGGGAGTAAACCAGACTCTACCTGTAACAGAAAACGCTGATGAAGGTTACTTTGCACTTAGTTTGGCCCTTACCGGTTGGCTTTTATATTTCCCCAAGTAGTGGCTAATTTACCTGCGGGGTAAACCGCCAAAGCGGATTTGAGTCCTCTTGTCATGACAATTTTAATATCATCTTCAGTCAACGCGACATTGAAAAACGCCACCTCATCAAAAACACCTGAAAAATATTGTCCCCATTGATGCAAAAAAGTCGCCCCGATACCGATATCCGTGAAAATATAGGTATCGACAACTGTGTCCTCTTCTTTGCCATTGTAATAACCCGTCGCGTTTCCCTCGCCATTCAATACAAACGCATAGTGTCCCCATTTATTGTCATCAAATTTTGGGATGATGGGTTTCCACGCCCTGCCCCAAATGTCAACTGCGCCACTTTGGAACCGAATTGCGAAGGCAGGATTCGTTGGCCCACTGAGATTCGATATTAACCGATCATCATCGGCAGCATCACTCGGTTTCGCCCACAGAACCAATGTAATCTCCCCAGACAACCCTAAATTGCCGACGACTACATGGCCTTTACTCTCATTTCCATCAAATTCCAGCGCGGATCCAAACTTACCGTCCTTTGTCCATTTCGGACTGTTCATAAGTTTCCCGTCATTGGCACTTTCAGAGGAATCCTTCGCTGTATTACCCTTATTCTCATCAAAGAGCCACATCCCAACAACAGTTTTTGGATCCAATTCAGCACTGCTGAAACTGGCAAACATTAGACACAGAACAATTAAACTGACGCACGCGAGCATTAGGTTCGCCATTACGACTTTCATCTGTCCATAACCTCCTTTTATAACTCAAGTTGCTACCTACAAGATAATTGACATAAAAAACACCTTTTTAATCGGATAGTTCACTATTAGCATAGA
>JAGWBU010000015.1:30753-31141 GCA_021295735.1 Candidatus Poribacteria bacterium
GGAATCGGAGTTCCCTCCTACAAAGAGGGTGTTCTGTAGGAGCGATCTCCGAATCGCGACCTTTACCCGCAAAATTTCGATAGACACTCCACTAAAAGTTTGTGCTACATAGGTAGCAACTTAGGTTTTTATAGTAGGTTTTAGAATTACTTTCATACATCAAACATTGCGTTGCGTAATTGTCGTTCAACTTTCTTTCGAGTGTTACCGCTTGTAGATGCTATTCCGGCAGCTAAACCTATGCTGAGACCTAAACCGTAACCTTCCATAATAACGTTACCTCCTTGTGGATATACGTTTGCTTATTACTATCAGGACTTACGCAGTCTTGAAGATTATTGAAGGATTTGAGAGTTGATGTCGTAAATAATCGTCCAATAAGCTATCT
>JAGWBU010000158.1:0-669 GCA_021295735.1 Candidatus Poribacteria bacterium
CCATCTCTACGCGAAGGGTGCCTTTGGGTCCCGACAGTGGTTCTCTGCCGATAAAGGCACGGTTGATTGGAGCACATTCCCAGAGTTTGTTTTTAAGAGAAGTGATGCCTCAGTAAATGTAGCACGGGCATTACCAGATCTGTTTCTTCTGATTTTTGGCAATCTGGTCTTATTTATGTGCATACTTCTCATTTTCACCAGAAGCGAAGTGTAATTTTTTCTGCTGTAGGGGTGGGTCTCTGTGCCCGCCTGATTTATTACCCCAGGATGGAAGGCTTTGTAAGCCCGATACATAGGCACAACGCGCTTACAAAGCACATACATATAACATGGAACATCTAAAAAAGAGGCGCAATAAATTGCGCGACTACAAACGCGTTTCTTGTTAAGATAAAGACACAGTTTTCCGATTGCTAACTGCCTAAGACCCAAAAAGAAGTGCAAGGAATTTTAGAACAAATGATTTGGCATATCGCAAAACGCGAAGTATACGACAATCTCAATAGCCTCCGTTTCGCATTGACAGCGATCCTGCTGCTGGCGTTGCTGCTGACCAATGCTATTGTCTATCTGCATGAACATCCTGATCGGACACAGGCATATCACGATGCAACCGCTGAGGCAGTGAAGAAGCTTGAAGCACGCAGCAACAACTTATATCGCCTCGCG
>JAGWBU010000158.1:707-12856 GCA_021295735.1 Candidatus Poribacteria bacterium
TTCTGGCAACATACGCCCGCGGAGAAAATTACTTTCGCGACATCGCCAATGTGAGACCACTCTGGCGGCTGACTTATCCCCAAGAAACTCCAAATATCTACAATATCCGTCCTGATTTTACCACAATGGATTGGGCGTTTATTGTCAGCTATGTGCTGAGTTTTGTGGCAATTCTCTTTACTTTTGATTCAGTCTCTGGTGAACTGGAACGAGGTACATTGCGATTGACATTGGCAAATCCTATCCCGCGACACACTGTACTGGTTGGAAAGTTTTTAGGCACATTCATCAGCATTAACATTCCTTTTGTGATTTCGGTTTTAATGAACCTACTTCTGATTTCCACCTCAGATTCAGTGCAACTCAATGCCGAGTTGTGGGGACGTTTAGGTATCTTATACGGGATTACAATCCTTTACACCTGTATCTTCATTGCTCTGGGGCTTCTTGTTTCCGCTGCAGCGCGAGAGAGTGGGGTGAGTCTTGTTGTTCTGTTGTTAATCTGGGTGAGCTTTGTTGTTTTTATGCCGAACACCCTGGCATCTATTGGCAGTCGGACGTCGGTGCCAATGGCGTATATAGAATTTTGGAGTGAGGGTATCAGACTTGATCGTGAGACTCGTAAGGCATACGAAGATAAATATGGAGACTCACAATCTACGCCACTAGTTCACGTAATTGCTGAGTATCTCACTGTAGATGCAGAACAAAATGAACGTTTTACCGAAAAATATCTAAACCAGCAGATTACACAGGGAAAACGAGCGCGTGCGATAACCCGTATCTCACCTGCTGCGATTGTCCAACACCTCTTCGAATCTTTTGCTGGCACAGGTTTAGAACGGCATCTACAATTTATTGAGAACGCGAAACGGTATGCTCGCGAATATCGAGATTTTGTGATTGATACTGACAGGGCGGATCCGATGAGCCTTCATGCTATTGGTGTGCCTGAAGGGATGTCTCAAAAATCTGTCAGTCCAGAGGGGATTCCCAAGTTTAAAGATACGCTCAGTCTCAACCGTGATTTTAACGCTGCGGTGATGGATTTACTACTGTTGGTGCTGTTTCTGGTAGTACTACTTGCGGGGGCGTTCCTTGCGTTTGTTCGCGTTGAAATTTGAATAATAGTTTTGCAAGGTAGTAGGCACGCTCCGCGTGCCGTCCGGTGAGTAGAAGAAGTCGCGACCAGGAGGTCGCTCCTACAAGAAGAGGCGCTATGAATTGCGCTTGGTGAATGCGCGTATGGCATTCACATTAAACGCTGCTAACCTAAAGAAAATGTAAAGGTATTTTGAGATCTACTACAAATCATTTTAGAGCGATTTTTTTTTACTATCTTTTTACGTTTTGCAGACTCTATATTTTAACACAACAAAAATAGGAGGAATTGAAAATGCAATTCGTTTTGATAATCTCTATTATATTCGCAAGTATCTCGGTAACAACACTCGGATGCGTCTGGATGGGCACGTCCTACTATCGAAAACTAAATGGCTTGACGCAAGGCGCGACGCAAAACGAGATGTCAGAACTACAACAGAGAGTGGAAGACATGCAACAAGAAGTGGTTGTTCTCAAAGAGGAAGTGCAGCGACTCATCCGAATCGCTCAAGGTCAAGATATTTGAAGGAGGAAACTGGTATGTTCATGCTATTGTTACTGATTTTTCTTGGGTCGGTGTTCTTCTTTGTAATTAAATTTGCCACTATGGTTTTTACTATGGTAGCGGTAGCAGTAAGTGTGACAACAATCACCATACTCGCGTGTGTCTGGATGGGAACGTCGTATTACCTGAAAGAACAAGGGTATAAACCAAAAACCGCACGAAAATCCTATCATCAGGTGGACTCGGATTTAAGGCAGATGAATGAGAATTTGCAGCAGATCCGTTCACAGCTGGCGGAAGTTGAGCCACATCTAAGGGATTTGGAATTTTTAAAGTACGCCCCACAGAATACCGAAGAGTCCTGCATATTGACAGAGGTGATGAAGTAAGTTTATGTCTATGCTTTGGCTTGTTATTCAGCGAGAATTTGTCTCAAATGTATTGACCTCCCGATTCCTGATTGGGCTTATCGTGTGTCTGCTCTCAACTGCTGTTGCTGTTTTCGTCCAAGTGGATAATTACGAAAAACGTTTGGCAGGGTATAACGCTGCTGTCCAGGAAGCAGAGGCGGAAGCGCAGAAATGGGAACTCTATTACTACATCAGACCGAAAGCACACCGAAAACCGAATCCTTTAGGTATCTTTAACGTAGGAGCGGAGAACTTCGGCGCAAATACGGTCACCATCGAATTGGCTAAGCCTGTCTTTGAACTCACTTTCCCTATAGGAGGTGAACCGGCGCAGAAACGGGGTTCAGACAATCCTTTTCTTGCAATGTTCCTGACCATTGATGTAGTTTTTGTCTTCAAAATTGTTCTCAGTGCCTTAGCGATTCTATTTGCCTTCAATACAATTTCAGGGGAAAAAGAAGATGGCACGCTGAAGCTCGTGTTATCTAATGCAATACCGAGAGATATGATAGTGCTGGGAAAATACCTCGGCGGGATGTTGTCGCTGTTCCCTATTGTTTTGATAAGTTTAATCGTGGCATTGGTGATCGCCCTATCTTCCCGCGTCACTGATTTTGATGGAAATCACATTTCACATATTGTGTTGATATTTGCTGTCTCGTTGTTGTACGTGTCAACATGGTATCTTTTAGGATTACTTCTGTCAATTTGGACAAAGACACCCGCGACGACCTTAATTCTTTCGATGGTTATTTGGGTGATGCTAACAATCGTTCATTCAAACATGGCGACGTTTGTTGTAGAGCAATTCCCACCCTATCAATCCAAGCCTGAAGCAGCGTATGTCCAGTCTGCTGCTGATGTGTGGGATCAGTTTAGAAAAGAACGGGATATCTACATCAAACAGAGAGGTTACGAAAATCTGCGGGATTCAATCGCTTGGGAACCTGAGACGCGTTCAGAAAGAACTAACCGTTTTATTTCGTTTTTTGACATCGGGTTTGGCTTTTACTTAATAGAGGGTTACATCGTCAGAGATATTGACAAAGCGGACACCTCTATCTTTCAAGAGATTTTAGGTTATCAGGAACCGCTTCGGATTGCGTATGCCGATAAAGCGGAGGAAATCCTCAATAGACCTGCGAAAGAACGAGAACGGAATGCCAAGTTCGCAGACGCGCTTTCTCGTATCTCCTTTGCAGATGTGTATCACTTTGCTGTCGGGAAAATAGCGGGGACAGATCGACAGAGTTATAACAATTTTATTCAGGACTCCAGAGCCTATAAGCGTAAAATTGTTGAATATTTGAAAGATAAAGAGGGTTTTCCAATGACCAGGGTGCGGCTGATCTAACAGACCTGCCAGTTTTCCAGCATCAACGATTCTCACTTTCGGAAAGTTTTTCTCGCGCTTCTATAGATATTTTGATATTATTGGCATGGAATGTCGTTCTATTTATGGCGGCTTATGTGTCCTTCTTGCGATATAATTTAGGTTGAGGAAGGAGGCTGAGCAGATGATTTGGCAGATAGCACGCAAAGAGATACACCACAATCTCACAACCCTACGATTTGTCTTGACAATAATTATACTGCCTGTTTTGTTTCTGGCGAACTCGCTTATATACAGTTTGGGTGGTTACGGTTATACCGCGCAGGTTAATACCTATAACCAACAGGTTGCACAAAATAGGAATCACATCAGAGATTACGCGAATAAGGGGTTGGCAGAGTTGGCACTGATAGGACCTGGAGAAATTCCGAAGCGTCCCAAACGGTTGACCTTCTGTGCCGATGGCGCGGATAAATTGATACCGCGTTCTGTCAAAATGCAGAATCTCGGAATGCTCAGTCGTGAAGATTACCAGTGGAGACCTCCGTGGATATTAGAGTATCCTTTAAAAAATAAAGGTGGTAGCGTGATGCAACGCATCAAAATCGATTGGGTCTTCATCGGTGTTCTGATGAGTTTCTTTGCGATTTTGTTCACTTTTGATGCTATTGCCGGAGAGCGGACGCGTGGCACGTTGAGTCTGATGATGTCGAATGCAGTATCGCGCGGGCAAGTATTGTTGGGGAAATACCTCGGTGCTTTTGTGACACTCATGGTGCCCCTTATCATTAGTATCCTAATAAATCTACTCATCATCCATTTCTTCGGAAATATTCCGTTTGCGTTTGAACATTGGTTCCGTATTTTGGGGATGGTTGGATTATTTGCATTGCTCGTTTCCATTTTTATCTTTCTCGGGCTTTTTTTCTCCAGTCGCGTCTCAAACGCCATTACAAGCTTAGTATGGCTCTTACTCACTTGGGTTTTTTTGGCGTTTATCTTTCCGAGTCTACTCGGGACTTTTGTCGGTAATCTGAATCCGATTCCATCCGCTGACGAAGCTGTGAGGCAGAAATATGCACAATTAGGACAGTGGTATGATGAATACCGTCCTTTTGGTAGGTCCGATGGTATTCCGCCTAAGTTGAGCAAGGCAGCGTCTACCGAGGATCCAGAAGCGACGAGCCTCTGGGCAGACTTCCTCACCAAAGAAGTAGAGACAAAAACTCGGTTTTCAGATGGGCACATTGACCAGCAATTTCGACAGGTGCAGCTCGCCCGCGATCTTACCCAAATCTCTCCGATAGCGACTTTCCAATATGCAATGGAAGGACTTGCGAATACAGGTATCGTTAGTTATACGAATTTTGTCAAACAGGCGCGTCGGTATCGTCAAACGTTCATAGACTTCATCAAAACAGAAGATCAGGGTGATCCCAAAAGCCTACATATCTATCCTGTAAAAGAAGGCTTATCTCAGAAACCGGTGGATCCAGATGCTGTGCCAGTTTTTAAGGAGCAGATCTCTTATCGGAGCGTGTTAACCCAAGTCATGTTGCTGGTGCTGTTTAACCTGCTATTCTTTATTATCGCACTGGTTTCTTTTTTAAAAAGCGATTTGCAGTAGATATGACGTAAGGCACCCTATCATCTAATTTAAGAGTACGGATAAGCAGTTTTATATCTATCAATCAACCCGTTCCTTCACTCACATCTCTTTTGTAGCGATTGTCCAACACCTTCTTGAGGCTTTTACCGGAACAGGGTTGAACGGTAACGACTCACTTAGCGTAGAGGACGGCACGCGGAGCGTGCCTACTACCTTTAAGCGCATATTAACATCGGCTATTTATGAACCGCACTCAATTAATTTCGTCCGATTTTCCATTTTTTACTATCCTTTCGCGCGTTGCAGTCTCTATTTTGTAACACAACAAAAATTTGGAGGAATTGAAAATGGAAATCGCATTGATTATTGTAGCTGGAATACTTGTGTGCACCTGGATGTCTTTTTCCTACGCTAAAAAGGCAGAAGGTTTGGAAAAGGGAGCATCTCAACGTGAGATAGATGCCCTGCAGGAACATGTAAACCACATGCAGGAAGAAATAATCTCACTGAAAAAAGAGGTTAGACAGCTTATCCAAATTGCTAAAGGTAACGAGTAAAGGGGGAATTGTATGCCGTTTCTAATACTGACATTACTTGGGGTGATGCTCTTTTTGACACTCAAATACGTCGCTGCAATGCCCGCTATTATGGCGGTTGTAATTAGTGGCATAGCAGTTATTGTGTTTGTAGGCATTTGGCAGGGAGCATCGTATTTCTTGAGACAATCTTCGAAACAAACCTATAGGCAAGTTGAATCTAATTTAAAGCAGATGGGTGCGGATTTGCAGGAAATCCGTTCACAGCTGGCGGAAGTTGAGCCACATCTAAGGGATTTGGAATTTTTAAAGTACGCCCCACAGAATACCGAAGACAAGTCCTGCCTATTGTGCTTACCAGAGCCATTCAATTTTCGGTTTTGAATATATAAAGTGTGAAACCACACTTAAAAGGCGTTAAAAAGAGGCGCTATGAATTGCGCGACTACGGGAAACATTGTTTACTCTATCCATGCCATCGTTTCCCGTAGTTTTTCCTTTGCTTTCGCGTAATCTCTGCGTGCCTGATAAAAGACCCGTTGCGCCTGTGTGAATTGTGCTTGTGCCTGAAAAGCATCGTTAAGAGTCAACCCGCGATACCCCTGTATTTCAACAGTGCCTTCAAGTGCCTGTTCTATTGCCCTTAGTTGATGCTCAAAGATTTTCACCCGTTTCTGTTCAATTTCCATGCGTTCTTTCGCATTTGCCACTTCCCGATAATCGCGACGCACTGCCACCTTGATGAGTTTCGTTTTCTCAACGTATTCCAATTGGAGTCTGTCCAGTTCTGCGAGCTCGATAGAGCGAAGGTTTGCTGTCTTTTTCCCATCATATAGTGGAATGTTGAGGTTGAAGCGCAGCTCCCATCCGTCTTGTGTGCGTGGGTCTGTTGCGAAAATGCTCGCGGCATCCCGTTCTCGGTCATGTATTATCGGATCATATAGCGCCTTTGCATCCCAAGTTCGGTTTTGTTGGTGTTGTTGTAATAGTAGATGCAGATCTTTGTAACGTGCTTCAGCAGAGATTTCAGGAAATCGATTCCACACTGTCTCAACGACGAGGCGTTCCTGACGCGCAATATCACCTTGTAAGTCGCGCAAGTCAAGCCGATTAGCAAGTGCAAGTTCAACGGCGGCATCCAGTGTTATGTCATCATCTGGGAGGGATTGTGAGAGAGCAACTTGCGCCAGCGGGTCAAGTCCCGTCAGGCGAATGAGTTCCGCTGTGTCCACGTCAAGTCGTCGTTGAAGTTTGTTGAGATCAAGTTGCTGTTCAGACAATTCAAGTTCCGTATTGAGACGACTGAGAAAAGGAATACGTTTCTTATCGTGTTTGAGTTGTGTGCTCTTCAGTTTTTTCTGGAGTTCTACCTCAATCGCTTGACGTTGCGTGATTTCTTCTTGTGTGAGCGTAAGGTCATGCCAGAGATTTCGAACGGCGTGAACAGTTTCCTTCTTTATACGTTCGTATTCTATCTCCGCCTTGCGCACTTCTTCTTGTGTCGCGTCAAGCCCTTTCGGAATTTCACCAAATTGAGCGAGGATAACACTCATCTGTGCACGGGTAAGATAATCTCTTTCGTTAAAATCGCCATTTTTTTGGCGTTGATATTCGCTGGTGATCCCTACTTGTGGCAAGTACACAGCCTTAGACACGCGCATGTTTGCCTTTGCGCGTTCCACTACTTTTTCCGCCTTTTTCACCGCCTCGTTGTTCTGCAAAGCGAGTTCTATGGCACGAGTTGGCCGAAGTGAAACGAGTTCCTGTGCCGATACAATACCAACTCCTTTAAATAATAAATTTTGGCTTACAAACAATGCAAAAATAAAAAATAGGCGGACTGCCAGCGGTGTCAACCTTTTATTCATTTTAATCTCCATGAATTGTAGGACTTACGCGATTTTCACGATTTTTGGAATAATTATGGCTAAAATGGTGTAATTTCAGCAGAATTTTGAATTATCAGCGCGTTTACAAAACGCCAAATCAACGGTATGAACGCCTTTTGGCATTCCCCGCCTACCGTTTGTGCGTAAGTCCTAAATTGTTTTCTACCGTCGGCTAATGCGGATTGTGACGATAACGATACCGATCATGAGAAGTATCAACGCACCAAACAATAACGTCGTCACCGACATTTGTGATTTTGACTCGATTTGTACTGTGATAGAACGGTCGCGTGCCTGAAACTTACGGTTGTCAACCGTTACTTCCGCGTTGAGTTTCGCTTGATATTCTCCTACCGTAATGTCCGCTGGTGGATTTAGTGTGAGTTGTATTTCTGTTTCTTCGTTTCGCCCAAGTGATCCAATAACTTCAGGTGACACTGTGTATTTCCAATCCGGGTTGACATCAACCAACATGCGGATATCAACAAGGTCGCGAGTGCCGATGTTTTTTAGCGTTGTGGTCATGTTAACTTGTTCGCCAATTTTAATAGTTTGAAACGTGTTTTGGACGACAACCTCAATTTCCGGGACACCTTTCGGAATCAGTTCAAACCGTTCCACACCCCCTTGAATGCTGGCAATCTTGTCCGCGGGTAAATCCAATCGGTTGTTAGTACCTCCGAGTTCGCTTGCTTCGGTTTCATCAAGTACGGCAACATAGAATTCAAGTGTGCTATCAAGATAGGATGCATCCAATTCTTCTGGTAGATAAACAATTAACGACAGATTCCGTTTCGACTGTTCCTGTGTGAACTTTACCTGTGACTGCCGCGACTTTGTATCTGGGTCTTGAAATTCAAAGGAAAGGCGATTTAACAAGTTTATGACACGCAATTGAAACGTGTTTTCGGTCTCTGCCAACCTATCCAATGTCAAATCGTAAGTAACACTGCTGCCTAAATTGCCTTCCTGTGAAAAACGTAGCGAACTGACATTTACTACATCTAATGCAGACTCTTTTTGGAGATAGATCAAACGGGTGTCCGGTTCGAGAATTTCTGGGTACTTCATTGATACCTTGACACTATCAACATCTTTTTGGAGTTGGAACGTCAATTCTGCGGTTTGATTGTAACCGAGAACAGCAATTTTCTCTTCATACGGTTTAACGATATTTGTGCTATCCACGGCATCAAGTAAAGAAACATAAATAGCACGGATTTCATTTGCCGCCGCGATTTCTTCCGGAGTCGCATTGATTGGCATTGCTTCTGTTGTTGATGTGTTTTTTAATTGAATTGTCACCATCATCTGGTTGTCGACGCGAAATTTTTTCGCACTGAGAATAGAGATATGACGCGTGTCTTCTTCAAGATGGATTTTATAGGGGTTATCCTTGTCAAGGTATCGTAGATTAACGATAAGACTATCCACATTGCGTCTTAGTTCAAAGTCAAGAGTCTTCTCCTGTCCATCTTTTAACGTCGGGATGCGGAACTCGTAAGGAAACCCGATAATAGCGTCACTTTCGTCTTTGATGGAAACATAGACATTGTTGATCTCTTGTGCTGTATTAACATTGGTCTCATCTGTTTCATCTTTCACTGCACCATACGTGATAACAAGTTCCAAACGTCTCCGATCGCCCTCCTTGTATCGCCTCGCTGACACGACGGATATATATGGGTCTTCCTGCTGTAGATGAATATGACGTTCATCTTCGGTATCAAGGTAGTCTAAGTGGACTACAACATCCCGCACATCCTCTTTAATGAGTTCAAATTCCAAAGTGACAGCTCCGTTCTCTTTGAGTGTTTCGATTCGGCGCTCGTAAGGTTTGGCAATAATCGCACCTGCAGAACCAAAACCTTCCTTCTCTTTAATTGATACGATTATGTCGTCAATCTGTGCGCTGATAACAATCTCTCGTTCCAGTACTTTTGAACTCTCTACCAATTTGACAGGTAACGAACTATTCCGCAATGTGATGGAAAACATTTCACGACCGTCACGCGATTCATATAGACGCGTACCTTCAACTGTGATGTGCCAAGCGTCTTTGAGCGAATCGAGCTCTACCTGTTGCAGATTGAGTTTTGACTTCTCATATTCCGAGGCAGCGCTCTCATATTCCTCTTCAGCTTTATTTACTTCTGAGACAGTAACGATGTTGTTTTCCTCTTCCATCATCGTTCGTAAGTTCTCAAGTTCAATTTGTTTCTTTTCCATCAGATTTTCCGCCAAATTCATCTCTAAACGGGCGGTCTCTATTAAGATTTGACGGCTCTGCTCATCTCTGGTCTTCGTGGTGTCAACATCGGTGGGAGGTGTCTCTTCATGCTCTGCTGCCATTACAACTTGCAGGGACATCCCCATCACGATGACGCAAACCAGCATAAGTATTTTAATTCGCACGGTTTTTCCTTTTAGTGTGTATCATACCTTAATTAACAATTGTAGAGCGGGGTCTCTGTGCCCCGCCTAAACTAACGTCTTACGGGAGTTTGATAAATCAGATTTTTGGACTCGGTGCGGTGAATCAACGCCAAATGCGCCTGTGGCATTCGTCGGGAAACCGCACCTACCGGGCTTATGAGAATAAGATTTTATGCAAAATGAAGTTCATATATCTATTAACAAACTCACGTTAACGTTTTGCAATGAACGATGGCGGGCACAGTATCCCGCCTCACAATAAAATTATACAATAACTGAACTAATGAATGCACTAAGTTTTACTCAGTCGCGTCTTCTTCGGGTTCGTATCCAGCAACATAGTGCAGATACAATTCCTCAAGATTTTCATTTTGAATCTCTTCACGCGTTAACTCTCGCTCAAGGTTACCTTGCACAAGGATTCCTATCCTGTCAGCGATTTCTTTCGCGCGAAAGATGTCGTGAGTAGACATAAAGATAGCTTTTCCTTCCTCTTTTAGCTGACGTAGCAGGTTGAGAAAATCGGCGCCACCCTTCGGATCAAGCCCTGAGGTCGGTTCATCAAGCAGCACAGCTTGTGCGTCCTTCATGATTGCAATTGCGATGCCGAGACGTTGCCGCATTCCTTTAGAGAAAGTTTTGACGCGCCGCGTAAACGCTTCCTCAGCTAAGCCAACCCTGCCAAGTGTCTGATCCAGTTCCGCATTCGAGACTTTCTTTCGCCCGCCAAGTTTTGCAAAAAAGGATAAGTTTTGACGTGCCGTAAAATTCCGGTAAAGTTCAACGTTCTCAGAAACGTAGGCAAGATGCTTTTTCGCTTCCAGTGGGAACTTTGGAATTTCAATGTCCCCAACAAGGGCAGTGCCGCTTGTCGGTTCAATGAAGTTGAGCAGCATGGATATGGTCGTGCTTTTGCCTGCACCGTTCGCACCGAGGACGACATAGATTTCGCCATCTTCGACTTTCATGTTCAATTTGTTGACAGCTAAAACGTTCTCGTTATAGACTTTCGTTAGTTCACGGGTTTCTAACATTTTGTACCTCCTTGAAATCTTGTGTTTCTATTCTGGACATTAAAGTGACATTGGCTTATGTTGCATAGACGCGTTTTAAGGGTGTAAAGGTTGCATTTTTTGAAATGATTTATAGGTTATACGGTTTCTAATCTGAATTCTTGTGGTAGCCATGTTTTTAAGACATCTTAATAGAGTTACACACACTTTTCAGTGAAAAGTTCAAACAAAAACGGTAGGGTTATAATTTCTGCTGCATCAAATATCGGAACGGAAAAATTTCAGGAATGCCACTGTCGTCAACACAACTGCAAAGAAGCAGAGCAGCAGCACATCCACCGCCGATTGATGGAATGTCTCTCCCAAAGTTGGGGTATCTAAAGATGATGGATGCCTGATTTTGACGATGTCTCTCTCTGGGTGGAACGTTCTCACGTTAGCATGATCAACAATTTTACTGAACACATCCGTATGAAGCGCATCATAGTAACGCTCACCTGCTTGAAAGTAGTCATTTCTCTTTCGTTTTCCAGTCTGTGTTAAATTTGTAGCGAGATAGGTTAGGGAGGATGTCGGTGTGATTCGTGAAAGCGTTTCACCTACTTGCTCTTGGTGCTTTTTTTCACGCTGATAGTTTCGATCTATTTCATCAGTGTGCTCATTGAATTTCTGCCGAAATTCGTCTTCAAGAGGTTTCATCTGTTCATCCACCTTTTTTCCGATTTCCCCCTGTTCTTCATAGGAAGGTTGCGGACGATCCTTCCAGACTTCTTTGTATATTTCCCTTTTTTTCTCTTCAAGTTCTGCATTGAAATTCTCACGGAGAGCCGTCTTTTCCAGATAAACACTCTGTGATGTTCGCGTTGGCTTGATAAATTTCGCCGCGATAAATCCTACGCGCGGCGTAATCAGCACGGCAAACACCCAAACCGTAAAGGCGACGATGAGTGCAGTCTTGGAATTATCTAAGTAGGACCGCAATATAGAGCAGCGAGGCGAGAGTTAGACTGAACACACGTGGAAAAATTTCGGGTTCACCGAGGGGAAAACCTTGCCAAACAAGTACCAATAAGCCGAATAGAAAGGATACCAAAAATGGCACCACGAACACTATATATCCGCCAATTAATTTACTCCACAGAAAGAGGTCACGCGGTAGAGAATTCGCTAAGGTGACCCGAAGGGTACCCGCTTCTCGCTCCCCGGCAACTGCATCAAAGGTAAATAGCAGTGCAAGCAAGCTGAAAACAGTGCCTACAAGAAAAAGAAAGTCGAGATGTCCCAAAAGATAGGAAAGGGAATCCGAAACCAAAG
>JAGWBU010000016.1:0-45997 GCA_021295735.1 Candidatus Poribacteria bacterium
AAAAATGGGGACTGGGACAAATATTGGAATGAACTCCCACAGGCAGCATGACACTTATAACCAAAACTTTACGCACCCTCCGTGATTTTCTATAGTTGGCAATCGTCCAATTATATGCTATCATTTTAAGGCATAACTCCCAATAAACCAATTTCCTCAAGATCTTTTTGTTATTGGGAACTGCGCAAAATTAGTCTTCCTTTTTCAATCACGTACTTTTTTCTGATAAATGCAACCTTCATAAGCCAAATAGCATCTTTATATTAAAAGATTAGTCTATTTGTGAGGTGATCCATGAAACATGATGATGCTGAGTTGATTGAACGTACACTTGAAGGTGACCAGCAAGCCTTTGCTGCACTTGTAGAAAAATACCAAGAACAGATACACGCGTTGGCGTGGCAGAAAATTGGTGATTTCCACATTGCACAGGAGATAACACAAGATGCTTTCATTACTGCGTATCAAAAACTTTCAACCCTCACACATCACAACCGATTTGCTGGATGGCTCTATGTCATTACCAGTAATAAGTGTAACATGTGGCACCGAAAGAAAAAACCGAAACTACAATCTCTGGAGGAGACAGACCCAATGGAATTAGAAGAGGTGTATTATTCCGAATATACGTCTCGTCAACGTGAAGAAGCAGCGAATCAAAATCAGCGAGCAATTGTTCGGAAGCTGCTCAATAAACTCCGAGAAAGTGAACGGACAGTGGTAACGATGCACTACCTTGCAGGTTTAACATGTGAAGAGATCGGTAAGTTTTTGGGTGTATCGCCGAACACGGTTAAAAGTCGGCTGCATCGCGCCCGGGAACGCTTAAAGAAGGAGGAAGCAGTGATTCAAGAAAATCTTAGCAGTTTCCAACTGCCAACACAAATGACAGAGAATATCATAGCACCATCAGCAAATAAACCTTTGGTGCCGTTGGCAGTTTCCGCTGCCTCAGCAATAATAGTTTTTCTGCTGATAGGGTTTGGGGCGCAAAATCTAATTCGGTTTCAGAAGCCGTATAGTATAGAGGCAACATCAAAACCAACGATTGAAATCGTTGATGCTCCAATAGTCTTGGAATCCTCTGCCAAACCTGTAGTTAGCAATCAAGTTGGTCGTTCTGATGTTCTCAGTAACAATGATGGAACGGGGCAGAGATCGGATACATCACTATTTGCTGCAGCAGAATCGGATGATGCAGAAATCTCAAAGTCTGAACCGAATTGGATTCAGGCGAAGGGTTTAGAGGGGGGTGCAGCCACTTATCTCTTTGCAACAACTCGCGGTGACATGTATGCAGGCACACTCAGCACTCTTTACAGACTGGCAGAGGATGGTAGCACATGGAAACTCGTCAATACTCGTAATGCGTCCTCATTCTCCGTACAAAATAGGGTAATCAGCTGGGGACCAATGGCAGAACAAGGCGATACCATTTATCTTGCAACAGAGACAGAAATATTAGCTTCAACAGATAGGGGCGAAACTTGGGATTCACTCGGTCCTCATCCTGGTGGTATCCCAATTGACTTAGTTATAATAGAACAAGATTTATATCTTGGTTTCCCCGAAGGTATTTACCGTTCCAAAGATGGTGGTAAATCTTGGTTGGGTTGGACACATTTAATTAGCAAGCAAACTGGCAACAAAATTCGTACAATTGCCGCTATTAAAAATACCTTTTTTGCAGGGACCGATAAAGGTCTTTATCGTCTCTATGACGGTGGTATCTGGGAAAAAATACACATCGGTCAGGGAAATGTGCAGGAAAAAGAAGTTGACATCCATGATTTGGCAGTTGCAGAAGATCGACTCTACGTTGTAGTTGTGCCAGTAAAATCAAGAAGTACCTATAATGTTTCGACTGCCTCGGGAATTAAAAAGTCTGTTAGAAATTTGGGTTGGAATCTCTACCATTCAAATGATACCGGTGAAACATGGGATTTAATTGCCCATAAAGAAAAAATTATGGATAAGAAAAATAAGTTTTATTTTCCTTTACAGGTATTTGGACCCAGAGGACATCAATTTCCGTTTACGGGAATGGGACCAAATTTAAAGGTCAAGATAACTGCAGTAAAAGGGAGAATTGTAGTGATAGACACGGAATACCAATCCTACTCAATTGATAGAAACGGAAATTGGGTATTGGATGATACTTCTAACAGGAGAGTACAAAACATATCTCCAACACCTGTGATGTTAAACCCAAATACCATATATACTTCCAACACATACGGCATTTCTCGTAGTACTGACGGTGGTAAGTCATGGCAACAATTTAATTCAGGGTTAACAGGTGCCTCCATCTTGACTTTGGCTGCTGTAAACGATTCCTTGTATGCGATCACATCTGAAGGACTTTTCACTTCATCTGATGAAGGTGAATCGTGGACAGATATTTTCCTTGTAGGCGGAGATTTTACTATGAGTCTGAAGATTTTCCACGAGTCAGTCTATGTTAGAACTGATAGAATGTTAGCGCAAAGTACATTTGTCAATAATGTGCCTATTCCCATTATGAAAACAGGAGATATGAATATTAATCGTCTATCAACAAAAAACGGCAAGCAAACCTTCATTCGTAAAACCCCTACTATTGAACAAAGTACCCCATCTCCCATTGGAACGGTACCAGGGAACTTTGCCGTTAGCGGTACAACCTATTATGCAGAATTCGACAAAAAACTCTTTAGGTGGAAACTCGGTGCTACTGAATGGTACAACACAGGGTTAATAGATGAAGGTGAACCGCCTCCGTTTGATGAATTTACTGACATCCTTGATAATACCGGATTCAAACTTGCCGTTTCGGATAAAACTGTTTATGTCGGCAAGCGGGATGGCAAACTTATGCGTTCTCTGGATGAAGGGGAGACTTGGAACGATGTCACTGCCAATCTTCCATTTTCTGTTGACTATTTCAAGGCAATGGCTTTTGCTGGTGAAAATGTCTATGTTGCGACCAATAAAGGTGTTGCGCGCTCAAGCAATGGCACGGACTGGCGAACGATAACTGACTCAGAAGGAACACCTCTTGTCATAATCAGGTTCGCGGTGGATGGCACAACGCTATATGGTCAAGCTGGGCAAAAGATGTATCAAATAAAAGAAGATTTGGATAAGTGGGAGCAGGTTACCTCGGAAATACCATATCTCATTTCAAGTCTTGATGTTAATGGGAATACCCTCTATGTCGGAACTTTTGGTAGTGGTGTGCTACACTTTTCACTTGACGAATAGGTCTCCTACAGTCAAATTAACCTACCTTAAACATAATAAAACTCTAAACCAATGAGGTGATAATGATGAAACAATTTAATTGGAAACATGTGGGAATAGCATTATTTTTGACCATCGCGTTATGTGTGGGGTTTATGCTATATAATCAATGGGATGTCGCGCGTTTTCAAAAGTCGTTAGTAGAAGGGACAACGCAAATATCACAAGAACAGCAGTCAGAAAAGTCTGGTGAAACACCTCAACAACCAACAACATTAACCCTGTCTAAAACATCTGACTCTGAGAATAACAAAATAGAAATAGCTGACAATGAAGAAAAGGATGTGGAAGAGGCTACATTTTATGACTTCTTAGATTTTCTTGACGAACTTGAAGCGGCAGAAATGGAAAAACTCATTGAAAGCCTTGATTTAGAAGAGGATGAGAAAAAGGCGATTGCAGAACTTGCTGAACAGGAATCTGATATCACAGAAGATATTCATCCAAGTAATATGATTGTTGACTTGATGGAATCAGGAGTTGCATCTCTTGCTGATCTCATTGAACTGATGGAAGAATCCTCAACCTTAATGTCTGAAAACGTTCAGCAAAGATTCGAACCAGTATTGCAGACACTTCAAACTATGCAGGAAAATGGTGGTGGATTAATATTTCACCGCCCCCCAGCAGACACAAGTAATTTTATACTTTTCTTCATTAATCCAAGTCCATCACAGCGACCGCAATTAGACTTAGACGCAGACAATTTGATCCATGAGATTCCATCTGATGATCCAAGCAAGGGTTCACTTTTCTTGCATAAAGGTAATTCAATCATAATTGATTAGGTCATAATACTATTTCTGATAATATAATTATCTTTTGTAGCACAAACTTTATGAAGATTAAATAATTATTTGGGTAATTATGCAGAGAAAGCCCAGTATGCTTGCAAAGCGCCTATCAGAAACAATTAGAACGCACCTCTTGGTAGTTGTAAACAACACTCCTATTAGTAGGTGTGCTTTTTTTATAATTCACCATAAATCCTCTTCTCATTTCTGAAAAAATTATCATTCTTCCCTCCAAATTGCAATTTTTTCAAAAATATGCAATTCTACACCATAAAATCGCGTTTTTAATTACAGAGGGTTCTTTTGTTATAATTGAATTTTTTCTATATGAAGGTGTCCGATGAAAAACGATGATTCTGAACTAATTCAACGCACATTAGAAGGTGATCAACACGCTTTTGCTCAACTTGTAGAAAAATACCAAGAGCAGGTACACACCCTTGCGTGGCAGAAAATTGGGGATTTTCACATCGCACAAGAAATTACACAAGATGTTTTCATCACTGCATATCAAAAATTCTCGTCGTTCACACACTACAGGCAATTTGCAGGATGGCTTTATGTTGTTACAAACCGAAAGTGCATTGCGTGGCACCGAAAGAAAAAAATCGAAACACAATCATTTGATGAGACAAATCCCGTTGAGTTGGAGGAGGCATATTATTCAGAATATATAGCCCAACAACGCGAAGAAGCGGAAAAAGAAAAACGCCGTACTATCGTTCATAAACTGCTCAGTAAGTTACAGGAAAGTGACCGTACAGTGATGAGCCTCTATTACCTCGCTGAAATGTCATGTGAAGAAATTTCTGAGTTTTTGGGGGTGGCTCCCAATACAGTACGGAGTCGGCTCCACCGCGCACGTAACCGCTTAAAGAAGGAGGAAGCAGTGATTCAAGAAAATCTTAGCAGTTTCCAACTGCCAACACAAATGACAGAGAATATCACAGGAAGTAAACCTTTAGTGCCGTTAGCAGTTTCCGCTGCCTCAGCAATAATAGTTTTTCTGCTGATAGGCTTTGGTGCGCAAAATCTAATTCGGTTTCAGATGCCGTTTAGTTTGACTGCACAATCTGAACGAACAGTTGAAATCGTTGACGCACGATTAGTCTTGGAATCCCCTGCAAAACCTGCAATTATCAATCAAGTTGGTCGTTCTGATGTTCTCAGTAACAATGATGGAACGGGGCAGAAACCGGTCACACCGCTATTTGCTGCAGCACAATCGGATGATACTGAAAGAACTAATTTCAAAGGCACATGGAGACAGACGAATGGTCCTTACGGTGGCAAGATAACAACGCTTTATAAAACCACTCATGGCGTGCTCCTTGCGGGGACAGAGGGCGCAGGTATATTTCGCTCCACTGATAATGGAAACAACTGGACACCAGTTAATACTGGATTAAACAATGAAGGACGATTCATGGATGTTACTGCATTCGCGGAAAAGGGGAATAAGATCTATGCAGGCAGGTGGGAGGCATTATACTTTTCTACTGATATTGGCAACACTTGGCAACCCGTATCTGCGATCCAAGGCCCTGGGTGGATCAGTGGCATTGTTATTCATGATGACCATATCTACGTTAGTACAGAGGGCAGAGGTGTTTGGCAGTCAAATGATGGTGATTCATGGGCACAAATCAATGATGGACTCGGAATAACGGTTCATGATATGCTCTTACATAACGACCTGCTAACAGTGATGGAGGTTTTTAGACTCTCAAGGCATGGGACAATGCTGGTTGCTACTACAAGAAAAGGGCTCTTTCGTAGAACAGGGAATGAAGACTCGTGGACACTTACCAATCCAGTTGTCGTTAAGCATTCAGGTAGGGTTGAGTCGGAAAATAATTCGCAAGATAAACCAGGATTAAATCCGTCACCTGAGCAACATTCTTCATCTGATTTACGTGTTGAGTCGTTCGCTTCAATGAAACACTTACTTTTTGTGAGTGGAAATATAGGGAAAAAATCTGGGATCTTCCGGTCAAATGACGCAGGCGACTCATGGATGCTCATCACCCCAGAAAAAGTAAAAGCAGAAGGTGATGACGTTCAGACAATTGCAGTGCAAGGTGGGAGACTATACGCTGGCACTTATGATGGTTTGGTTTATCTTTCGGAGGATATGGGTGATTCCTGGATATCAATCAATGATGGGGTAATGCATGGTGGTGTATTGTCATTGTTACCAATCAATGATAATACTGTCTTCATTGGCACATCTAAAAATGGAGTCTTTCGCACAACAGATGCAGGGAATTCTTGGGAAGAATGCAACACTGGTATAATAAATACATCTGTCACCAAATTAGAGGTTATTGGTGATAAACTATACACTGTTGTTGGAAAAAAAATTGTTTATTCTGCTGACGGTGGAGATACATGGCTGCCAGTAAACGATCCTTCAATGCAGAGCAAATTTGGTTCTCCAACCATTTGTGTATCAGATGGAGAACTCTACATCGCTGCTTACTTTGGTGATGATAAATATATTCCGCCTTTTTCAGGTCGTGAGGGTGATAGTGTTTACAGATTGAATAGAAAAAATAACACTTTGGTTAAACTCTTCACAGATATGGACTTGTATGGAATTGTAAGTATGGATGTAGTTGGCAATACATTTTATATGGGCACATGGAAAAGTGGAGTCTTCCAGTGGGAGCAGAAAACGGGTCTTACCAAACTTGGTTTGGTACATCACAACATCTGGCTATTATCTGCAAATAGTGAGAATGTGATTGTGGTTGCAGGGCATCGGGGTACAGTGGACAATGAAATCTACCGTTTTAAAGAGAACCGTTGGGAGCCTATTCATACAGCAGAAATGATTGATGGCGGTTTGACTGATCTCAAATGGGTTGGTTCGACATTATACGCGACCTTTTGGGAAAACGGCGTATTTCGTTCCATGGATGGAGGCGATACTTGGACATCCATCAACGATGGACTGGATGAAACATCTGCTACATCAATTGGAACAAATGGTACTGAGGTGTATGTCAGCACATCTACAGGTGTTTTCAAATGGATAGAAGAGAAACAGCATTGGAAGTCGATTGGTTCTCATACTCAACAGGTTTCATCCTTAGTAGTAGTTGACGGTTTTCTTTACGCTGGTACTTTCAATAGCGGAGTGTATAAGATTCGGATTGAGCAATAAACTGCTTATAGTTGATTTTACAGTTTACATTATTCTTTTCGGCGCGCTTACAAAGCGCGCCTACCAATAAATTATAATGCGCTCCTATTAGTAGGTTTTATAACACTCCTATTAGTAAGGGTGCTTTTTTATAATTCTGCATAAATCCTCTTCTCACATTTGAAAAAATCTTCGTTCTTCCCTCCAAATTTGCTTTTTTTTCAAAAATATGCAATTCTGCACTATAAAATCGCGTCTATATATTAAAAGATCAATTTCCTATTGAGGTATCAGATGCAATACGACGATTCTGACCTGATTCAACAAACACTTGAAGGTGATCAACACGCCTTTGCTGCACTTGTGGAAAAATACCAAAAACAGATACACGCGTTGGCGTGGCAGAAAATTGGTGATTTCCACATTGCGCAAGAGATTACGCAGGATGCGTTCTTTACAGCATTCCAAAAGCTTTCGACTCTCACAGACCATAATCGTTTTGCCGGGTGGCTCTATGTGATTGCCAATCGCAAATGTATTGCGTGGCACCGAAAGAAATCACCACAACCACAATCGTTAGAAACGACAGACCCAGTTGAATTAGAGGAGGTGTATTATTCAGAATATATGACACAACAACGCGAAGAAGCTGCAAATCAAAAGAGACGTGCAATAGTCCAGAAATTGCTAAGTAAGCTACAAGAAAGCGAGCGCACAGTCGTAAATCTGTATTATATCGCAGGAATGACATGTGAAGATATTGGCAAATTCTTGGGTGTATCTACTAACACAGTCCGTAGTAGACTCCACCGTGCGCGTAACCGATTAAAGAAGGAAGAAGCAATGATTCAAGAAAACTTGGGCAGTTTCCAACTGCCAACACAAATGACAGAAAACATTATGAAGGGAATTTCACAACTAAAACCCACAACTCCATCTGGAAGTAAACCTTTAGTGCCGTTAGCAATATCCGCTGCATCAGCAATAATAGTTTTATTGCTGATAGGCGTTGGGGCGCAAAATCTAATCCGTTTTCAGAAGCCGTATAGTATGGAAGCAATATCAAAACCAACGGTTGAAATCGTTGAGACGTCACTTGTTCTGCAATTTCCAACAGAACCAGCAGTAAGAAATCAGGTTGGACGTTCAGATGTAAACGGTCAAAGCAACGGTACAGGACAAAAACCAGATGCACCTCTGTTCGCTGCAGCACAGATAGATGATATAGAAATTTCAAAGTCAAAGCAGCAATGGGTGCAAACCAAAGGTCCCGAAGGTGGCATAGTTGCTACCTTATTTACAACAACCCGCGGGGACGTATATGCAGGGGCGCTCAGTAGTCTCTACAGACTTACGGATGATGGACAAGCATGGAAACTCGTCAACACAATCAAAGATCATTTATATACTGCACAATACGCAGGAAAAACATGGTGGCCTGTAGCAGAGCGGCAGGATACACTTTACATTGCTACCAGCAAAGAGATATTAGCTTCTACAGATAGAGGCGAAACATGGGACGTATTCTGTGAGTGTATAAAAGGTCAGCTTGTTGGTATGGTAATAACTGATGGAATCCCCGGCGCGCAAGCCGACGTGACAATCTACCTTGCATATACAAACGGCATATTCCGCACGGATAATGCTGGCAAATCGTGGACACCGCTGTCTGATGGTATGACAGATAGGAAAATCCATGCAATCGCTGCAATTGAAAACACCGTCTTTGCTGGTACCGATAAGGGACTATATCGCCTAAAATCAGAAGGATGGGAACAGTTGCCTGTAGGCGGTAAAGTGGAAAACATTCGAGCGTTGGCAAGTGCTGGACACCGACTCTATGTTGCTGTAGGAAAGGAGTCTAAGAATCAGATAACTTCTCAATTCTTGTCAATGATGACAACACGAAAGACTCCCAAGTCGTTATATCGTTCAACAGACTTGGGAGAATCATGGAAATCAATAGACCCTGAAAAAGGGCCTATGAAAATGTCTGGAACAACGACTTTTCGGTTCTCTGACAAAAGTAATTCGGAACCTACTAACACAATAAAAATAGTTGCACACCAAGATAACCTTTTAGTCATTGATCGGGGTGATTCTCACTTCTCAAACGATTCTTATTATTCAAATGATGCCGGTAATAATTGGAATATCTTGCCAATAAGTCTTTCAGATAGTGACTCACTATCCATCATCACAATGTTGAACAAAAACACATTCTACAGCAGCGGAAATGATGGCATCTATCACACAACCAATGCCGGCAAGACATGGCGTCAACTCAACACTGGATTGGTGAATACTTTCATTTTCAATTTAGTCGCTGTAAATGACACGCTCTATGCAAACATAGGGCCAGAACTTGTTGCCTCATTTGACGGTGGTGAATCGTGGACAAATGTACTCGGTAGAACTGAGAGCATCAATGGTATGTTGGAATCTAACGGTGTTTTCTACGTCAAGGGTTCGAAAAAAATGGCACCACGCCTTTACCGCTTGTCTGCTGAAGATAAACGGGTAACCTCAATCCCTGGAATGCCGATTTTTGAGGTACCGGACTTTAACAAGCTAATGGAGGAAGAAATCGGAAATGCATTTCTTGCTACACTTCAGGAGAAGGCTAAGACAGACCTTGCAGCAGAAAAAAAGATTGATCCTGAACATTTTGACGCAGACAAGTTCAATGAAACCTACAATAAGATTGTGCAGGAAAATCTAAATAGATCCTTTAAATTTTCATTTGGTAGTTTCGCTGTTAGCGGTGCAACCTACTATATGGAATCCGATCAGAGACTTTTTAGATGGGAACCCGGCACTTCTGAATGGTACGACACTGGATTAGTAGATGAAAGTGAATCTGGTCATGTTGATGGCAAATTTGACGATTTTGATTCTATCGGCTTCAGAATCGCTGTATCGGGAGACATCGTTTACGTCGGCAAAAGAGATGGACACCTCATGCTGTCGTATGATGAAGGTGACATGTGGAACGATGTCACCACAAAACTTCCATTTTCTGTTGGACGTTTCAATGATATTACTTTCGCTGGGCAAACTGTCTATGTGGCGACCGACAAAGGTGTTGTGCGATCAAACAATGGAATCAAATGGCACACACTCATTGATGCTGAAGGAACGCCTCTCGCTATGAAAAGATTGGCAGTCGATGACACAACGGTTTACGGCGAATATAACCATAAAATATATCAATTGAGCATGGACACTGGCAAGTGGCAACAAGTAACGCCAGAAATCCCACATTTTGTTTTTTCTTTTGACGTTGATGCAGACACCCTCTATGTGGGAACGGCAGGAAAGGGCGTACTCCGCTTTTCACTTGACGATTCGGCAGATCAATAAACAGTTCTTGAACTCATAGTGAGTAAGATCTAATACCATTTCTATTATAGTAAAATCCAATAATATGTTCACATTTCAATGAACAGCAATTCCCACACGCATGCGCTGGCGAGGTTTCCTAACTATAAATAAGATGCCATTATTGAGATGTTCTTGTAGGAGCGACCTGTTGGTCGCGACCCGACAAATCATGCAGCATATCATACGGGGAATGCCTAAAGACGAATGCGCCAAATCAACGGTCCGAATGCCTTTTGGCATTCCCCGTATGGCATTCGCCATGATTCATACCGTTGATTTGGCGTATGCTGCTAAGCGCATTTGGCGTTGATTCGAGGTCGCTCGGACAAGATATTCCAGCAAATGACACATTATATATTAGAAATGGTATAACTTTTTTACTGTAAACTTGAAGTAAAGAACGGATTATGTTGCCAAGCATTTCTACGTTGAATTTACTATTTGGTCACCAGTTTCAAATCATCAAAAGGTTTGCCTTCAGTATCAGTAATTCGAAGATAAAATCCCCAAGGTAGTAATTCATTACAGACTTTGACAAGGATAGTGTTTTGCCCTGCGATAAGTGTCACAGGGATGGTTCGCCGGTCAATTTGTGCGCCACGAGTTCTTCTGTGTGCATATACTTTACTACCGTTCAACCATACTTTACCTTGGTCATCACTATCAAATCGGATTTGTGCTTTCCGTTCCTCAGGTGAGGTAAAGGTTATCCATGCGTAAGCGGTGTGCCAATTTTCACCGTTGCTAAAGTCAAAAAATCCGTCAAAGGTATCATCAGTTCCCCGTTTCCAAGTCACTTTTCCAGAGACCGCCTCATATTTTGCATTGGTGTCTATCTCCGTTGTTTCTTCTGGGATATAAGCGGTGTTGTATCCGACACCTTTTGTATTGTCGAATGGACCGAGTGTTAACCATGCAGTTTCGGGGAAAAAGCCCGTTTTCAGAATATATGATTTTGATTTGTCCATCATTCCGAGTTCACGGCAGAATTCAGCTAATGATAAGTTAGCATTTAGCTGGTTGTCTGGTTGGTCGGGTATAACGTCAATCAATTTTCCTATCATTTCCGTGTAAAGTGTTTTGTCTTTGACATTCTTACCTATTTGAGAGATACCTGTAAGCAAATGTTCTATTCTATCTCCGCTGGCTTTTCCAGACTGATTTATAAGGTTAAGGCTGTGTTGTAAATTTTCTAATGCCTTATCATACTGTTCATTCGCCAGGTATGCGTGACCCAGGGTTGATAGGTAGTTTGAATCTGTTCGGGTTTCAGCTGCTTGTTTTGCAAGTTCCAATGCAATTTCCGGCATGATATTCTGACTCAGAAGATGCTGAGCAAGTTGAGAAAATTCCTCTGCGTTTTTTCCCTGATTAGGTTCATCTTTAAGTATTTCTAACCATTTTCTATATGCAGACGCTGCTTTATCCGTATCACCTGATTCAATATAGGTATCGCCTAACATTTTGTGGAGAAAAGGACTGTTTTGGGTTTCTTCGCCAAGTTCTTTAAGAATGGCAAGCCTTTTTTCTGTATATTCTTTACCGCCGTAAAGTTTCAAGATGGCTTTAACAGCTGAATCATATTCTGCTGGTTTGAGAGAAGCTTTTAAGGCTTGACGATATGCGGCTTCGGCTTCTGATAAGTTATCTTGATTTTTATGAGTTTTTGCCAACGAGTCATAAAGTTCATACGAGTCGGGTTCAAGTGAGATGGCTATTTGATAAGCTGCGGCCGCTTTTTGTAATCTCTCTTGCTTGTTTGTCTGCGTTGAACCCTCGTATAGGTCCCCAATTTTTTTGTGCCATTGCGCTTTATCAGGTTGAAGTTCGCTAATCTTTTCGTATTGCGCGATTGCTTCTTTGATCTTGTTACTTAATTCGTAGTTTTGTGCAAGCGCGAGGCGCGCATCTACATCGTTTGGGTTATCTTCAATTTTCTTAATCTGTTCAGGAATCTGTTTTTGGTGAAGATTTCCGTCTCTATATGCTTGTTGGATTGCTTTTTCCGCGTTCTCTTTTTTTCTTCTATCGCTGGTAATACTTTTCAACTGTTGATATGCTTCAACAGCTTCTTCATACTGTTCTGTCGCGAGTGCACTTTTCCCGATGAGATCATATAATATCTCCTCTTCCCATCTGGACCCACCATGTCTGTGCATCGTATTGGCAGCAATAGCGTCTTTAAACAGTTTGATCGCAGGTGTATACATTTTACTTTCATAACAGATAGAACCAAGTGCACAGAGTAACCACATATCGCTCCTACGGGTACTTGATGTAAGTGCAGTAGTGGCTTGATTTAACATTTCTTTTGCCTTCTCTGATTTTCCGCTTTTATTAAGTGCGGCAGCAGCGTAATAAAAACTGCGAACATTACTCGGTTCTGCTTTGCAAAGTGCCTGATATGTCTCTGCTGCCTTCTCATGGTTTTCGGATTTCCTATATATTTCTCCGACTATTTCAAGGGTGATAGCATCATTAGGCTTCTTTGTAAGCTTTTCTTCAAAGATTGTCTGCAATTGGTGCAATTTTCCTTGCTTCTTATAGGCTTTAATTAAAGTATCACGCGCTGTATCATCACCGAACTTGATATCAAAACCTGATGGACCCCTACCTATAGTGGTGGAATTTGAATTGGGTTGATACATTTCATCATGAAGTTCAATTGCCAAATCATTCTCACCACGGCGGACGTATTCCTGCATCAGTTCCATATAGGCATTATTTTGTTCGTAACTGCTGGACGTCATGTTGAGCGCTTCCTTATAGGCACTGATGGCTTTTTCAGATTCTCCCTTAGTACGATATTGACGGGCAAGTTCCAATTGCATAGTGAACGTAAGAGTGCCATTCTTTTCTGCTTCCTTTAACTTTTCTTCTAATTTACCTTGACGTCGATAGAGTGATAACAGTTGTCGTTCAACATTCTGTTGTTCCCATTCACCGGTTGTCAATTGAAGAGCTTTTTCATAAGCCTTGACGGCTTCATCTAACTTCCCTTGACTGTCAAGGTCACGTGCGATTTCTTGTTGCATAGCAAAGGTAAGTGCCCCTCGCTCTTCCGCGTCTTTTAGAAATTCATCAAGTTTCCCTTTACGCTGATAGATTTGCATCAATTGTCGCTCAATGTTCTGTCGTTGTCCATCCTGTGCAACGTATTTGAGTGCTTCGTTGAATGCTTTTTCAGCATCATCAAGTCTACTGTTGCGAAGGTAGAGCCGTCCTAATCGTTCATAGGTTTGTGCATCCCCTGGTGAAAGTTCAATAGCTTTTTTATAATTTGTGATAGCGTCTTCAATTTGACCATTGCTACCGTAGAGTTGCGCGAGCCGAGCGTAATGTATACCGTTTTCAGCGTCATCCTGAATATATTTCAAGGCGAGTTGAATTGCATCATTGAGTTTCCCAACGCTTTGATATGCCTTTATAATTCCATCTTGGTATCTTGTATTTTCAGGATCAGCTTCAAGTAAGCCTTGCCAAGTTTTAAGTGCCTTTTCATGTTGATTTTGGCGCGAATAGAGGCCGGCAAGTTGCGCGCGAGATTCGAGGTCTATTGGCATCGCTTTCGCGATCTGCTCGTAAATTTCTATGGCTTCAGAGATTTGATTACGGCGCATGTGTTGTTGTGCGATTGATCGCTGCACCCCAATGTTCATTCCTGCTGTTTTAGGTGTTGACAGCTGATTGCCTGCAACGCCATCCCGTCTCTGTTTGATTGTCATCAATTGTTCTTGTGCGCGTTCTTTATAATATTGTTGTGCTGCAAGATCATTGATTACTTCGGTTAACAGGATTTCTGCTTCGTCCCACAATTCGTGTTTAATATATGTTTGTGCAACGTTCTCTTTTTCATAATATTGTGGTGCACCACGCCGCATCATAAGTCGAAGTGTCCCCATTTTTAGTATAGCATTCTGCGCCTTCTCTTTTTCGCCTTTTTGGGAATATGCTGTTCCGAGTTTTCTATAGGTATCTGAAAGTTGCCAGTAATTCTGTAGATCTATATTCTGAATTGTGGCTTCAAGTGTGCGAATTTCTCGGTCAATGTCCCCTTCTGCTTTATATGTATCAGCTACAGTATTTAGCCATCGCTGTCTTAATGATAAAGGAGCATGTTCAAGAAGTTTTTCGACAATTGCATCTGAACCTTCTAAGTCGTTCGTTACAATTTTCGCAATAGCGGCGAGGTAAAGTGATGGCGGATCAATTTTTTCATTGCTTATCTTCCCATCGTATTTCGCTGCAAGCGCTTTTATCTCTTCCTCTGTTTCATCAAACTTTGAGAGTTTTAAAATGATGCTAACTTGCGCATCGGGGGTCACAGTTTGCAGCTTCTGCCTCAAAAGCTGAATTGCTTTATCACGTTCACCAGCAGACGTATAGGCATCAGCTAATTGGAGGTACATATTTGTCTTGTCGGATTCTATGAATTTTTCATATATTTGAATTGCAGCTTTATAGTTTTTGTTTCTGATGCATTCCTCTGCAGCCTGCCTTGCGAAATCATTGCCTCTGGAATATTGGGTATCAAGGTCTATTAGTTCCTTTGCAAGTGTAACCAATTTATCAATTTCACCTGCTTCAGTAAATGTTCGAACTATATCCCAATAGTTAGAATATACTGCGTTAATATTGTTTTTCTCTTTTAGAAGAATGCTATATTGGGTTACAGCCTTTTTTGATTGTCTATTCCGTTGCAGCATCTGTGCGTATCGCATTCGCGTTGTATAGTCTTTCGGACGCAGTGCAAGCGCTGCCTCAAAAGCTTCTGAAGCCTTATTGATTTGATTTCTACCTTCGTAGAACGATGCTAATCTTATTTGGGTTTGGAATGAGTTTGGATTTTTCTCAGCCGCTTCAATTAATTTTGCTGCTCGGTTGCCGCCAGACATGGAACGACTGGCGAGACGTGCTGCTTGTTGAAATTGCCAGGGGTACAATGTTCGCCCGTAACGGTCGCGTTGGTTGGCGAAATGTATGGCGCGTGCAGCTATACGTGCTGCATCTTGTCCCCGACCGAGTTGTGCCAGATGTTCGCTTAATTGCACGAGGAAGTTCGCGTCACGTTCACGCATTGCCAAGGTCATTGTTTTCTTCGCGACAGCTATAGCGTACTGCGTGAGACCGTTCTGCTGGAGTTTCTGTGAAAACCGAAAAAGTTTGCGGACACTACTCGGAGAATTTAGAACTTTTGTGATCAAGTCACGGACAATGAGCGTATCACCTACATGGACTGCGACCTGTAACGTCAGGTCGTAATATTGACGGCGGTTTCTGGGATCTGCATCAGCGAGATTTTCCAGGAGTTCTAATGCTGTCTTATGTTCACCTGCCTGAATAGAGACCAAAACAGTGTTGAGTTTAAGCGTAAGATCATCGGAGAATTCCTTTTGTAAACCAGCAAGGATTCCCAATGCTGTATCGCGTTTATTTTCCCACCAATAGCAATAGCACATCGCTAACGCGGGATAAATTCTGTCTCTACCTTCAGCCGCTTCTAACTTCGCTTGTAAGATAGTATATAATGCTTGTTGCTGATTATTTATCCACAACTGATTGAAAATTTGCTGCAGAAACTCCAGCTTATTCTGGCTGTAGTAGGTTGTAGGTGCGGGAAAATTTGATTGAATAGCGGCATATCCTCCAAAAGAGTAGTTGGATCTTCCGAGTGCCTGCGTGCGGCGCGGATTTGTAATTCTCGGTTTTGTGCGTTCAAAATATTGCCAATAGAGGGCAATTGCTTTGTCAATATTTCCACCACGAAGATAGGTAGCAGCCAGTGTTTGATAGATGCGAGAATACTGTTGGGACAATTGTGGTGTGGCTGTAGCCGAAAATTGTGCAATCATTTTCTCCGCTTCGTCTGTCCTTCCCATCTGTACAAAAGTTTCTACTAACATGGAAAATATATTCGGAGTGATTACTTTTATTTTCGCAAGATCATCTAAAAGTTTTCCAGCATCTTCTTTCTGCCCTTGATTGTTAAATCTTCTGGCGAAGTCTGCCATATACCATTGTCGTGCTTCTGGCGTCAACCAAGCCAATTCTTCAAGTTGTTCCATTAATGTGTCATAATTAAGCTTTTCCTGCGTTTGGAGCAGATTCATCTGCATACCTTGATACGCTGGATTGTTCGGAGATGCAGCGATTAATCTTTCGGTAATTTGTTCAGATTCCTGACGTTTTCCAGTTAGTATATATAGTTGTGCTAAAAGTTCAAGTGTCTGTACGTCTTTTGGATTCTCATTAGCATTTTTCTCAAATTGTTCAACAAGTTCGTTTAATTTCCCTTCCTCTTCCATAAATATTTTTAACTGCACAAGTGCACCAGCTTGTGCCTCTTCAAAACTAATGGGACTCCATGCTTGTGCTGTTGTGTATCCGTACGGCTGCCTTTGGATACGATTTAGTATATTTTGTGGAAGGGTGAGTTTATTTGTATTGACTCCAGGCGGACGGTAGATGGCGGATCGCACACTTGTCGTTGTGTTATTAGTGGTGGCAGTCAAGGTAGTATCAGAGCCAGGTTCGGGCATTGCTAAGATCCGCTGAAAGTGGGGCATTGCTCTTTCCGCCTCGTTTATTTCAACAAGTGTAGCACCGATTTGGTATAGCGCGAGATGTGCGTCTTTGCCCGAAATTTTTTCTGCTGCGCTGTCCAAGGCAAAAAGTGCTTCTTCTAACAAACCGTGCCGAATCAACAATTTGGCGAGTTTGACTTCAGCTTCAAGGGTCTGATTTTTGGCATGAAGTACTTTAGACCATGCTTGGATGGCTTCTTGCTCGCGCCCGACATCAAACAGAAGTTCACCGAGTTTTTGCTGATGTGTAGGATCGGGATTTGCTTTGACGAGACGTTGTTGATAAGTAAGTGCTTCCTGGAAATCGCCAAGGTCCAGACTTATATCAACAAGTTGTGATAAAAGTTCCGCGTTTTCGCGTTGGCGGTCTAATGCGCTCGCAAGTTGGAATCGTGCGTTTGAAAGATCACCTTCAATCCGATAGACTTGTCCCAATGCTAAAACCGGTCCTACACCGGATGTATTAGATTTTGCCATCTGCTTCAGTTTTTCTTCAAGTTCTCCGCTTCTACCTAAATCGTAATATGCTTCGGAAAGAGGTTTAATAAAACTGAGTTTGTCGCTAATATTATCGCTTAACTCCCAACATCTCCAGTACTGTGCGATTGCTTGTCGGGAGTTGCCTGAACTGTTGTAAAGCGCAGCAAGTTCTGTTCGGATATCAATTGCTTCAGGTCGTAGTCGAATTGCTTGCTTATAGCTGTCAATTGCCGCTTCATAATTGGCAGACTGTTTGGCGATTTCAGCGAGCAGTTGATGTCCCTCTGGGTTCCGTGGGCTATGGGCGACTACCTGTTTCGCTGCATTTGTGGCAGCCTCAAAGTCCATTCCTTTTAAATATGCGTTTGCGATATTCGCATGGTATTCACGCGCATTAGTGCTATCAATCTCAGTTAAGTACGTGTAAATTGCAATCGCTTCATCACGTCTACCTTGTTTGACGTAGAGATTTGCTGTCTGACGATTAACACTTATATCATTAGGTTGAAGTTCTTTGGCTTTCAAAAGGATTTCGAGGGCATAAGTATTATTGCTCAACTTTAGGTACATTTTCGCGAGTCGCTTCAGTTGTGTGAATTTATCGGTATCTGCGAGTCCGGGTTTTTCAAGTTGTGCTTCTGCGTCTTCAATTTTTTCAACGAGCGTCCCTTGCTGCCGATAAAGTTCAATTCGCTGATCGTCCATCTGTTCTGCAAAAAAATCATTGGGGGCAAGTTTAATTGCTTCATTATATTCTAAAAGTGCATCATCGTATTGCTTGTTGCTCAGTAGGCGTTTTGCTAAAGCCTCACGAAAACGGTAAGCGTCGGGCATTAGTTCTACCGCTTTTTTGCTTGCATCAATTGCTTCGGTGGGAAACTTTTTTGCTTCTAACAACCGTGCTAAACGGTCATAATTCTCGGCAGTACTCTTGTCATCTGCAACCATCTGGTTCCACGTCTCAATTGCCTTGTCACGGTTGGCTTGACGGAAATAGAACTCTCCAAAATATTCAATGTAGTCAAGATTTTGAGGGGCAAGCGAGATCGCCTGCTGATACGCAGCAGCTGCATTTTCCATCCATTCGTGTCCAGTATAAATTTCAGCAAGTGTAAGGTGCGTGCTGGCATTTTGCGGATCTCGGTCAATCATTCGTTGATATACTGCCTTTGCCTTGTCTTCATTTTCAAGCTCCAGATATAATTTACCAAGTTCTCGGTAGATGCCGAAATCATCAGGTTGTTGTTCGCTAAGTGATTCGTATTCGGCTGCAGCCTCTTCAAACTTTTCAGCGTTCCGGAGAGCAGTTATAAGATTTAGGCGGAGACCAGAGTCTGTTGGTGCAAGTTCTAACCCTTTCCTATATGTGTCTGTTCCTTCCTCAAGCTGCTGATTTTCAATATATGTTGCGGCAAGTAAACCGAGCAATTCAGGGTCATTCGGGTTTGCTTCAAGTTTACCTTGATAATATGTAATTAGGTCTGTCCAATTTGCATCTGCCGAATAAATTGCGATAATCCTATGTTGCAGGTCTTTTCTAAGCCAATTGCCGGTGGCAGTTAGGTCCAACGCCCTATCGTAATGCTCACGCGCCTTTTCATAGTCACCTGTATCTTCATGTATTTTACCGATTTCCCGTAGACTGAGACACCTACGATACGGATCGTCTTTTTTAATATCAATGATGGCTTGGTGTTGTGCGATTGCTTGCGGATAGAGTTCTTTTTCTCGGAATAGGTCGGCGAGTTCAATGCGGGCAAATACGTTCTGCGGATCAAGTTCAGAGATTTTTTTCCATACCTGAATCGCATCGTCTAACTTATCTCGACTAAAATAGGCATGTCCGAGTGCCTTGTAAATTTCTGTTAACTCTTCAGGAGATACAGATTGTAACTGTTCCGATAGGGTTACTGCTTTGGTTAACTCACGAATTGCGTCCTCATGTTGGCGTAGCGTCACGTGTAGCTGCCCGAGTGCAAAATAGGCGTAGTAATTGTTAGGTGCAAGTGCTACTGTGCGTTGATATGCTGCAAGTGCTTCCTTATCCTTACCAAGTCTTTTATAAATATGCCCCAAAATAAGTTGAATGTTTGGGTCGTTAGGTTTGGCTTGTGTTTCTGCTTGATAATCTGCGACCATTTTCTCTAAACCGTCACCTTCAAGATAAAATTGATAAAGCCGATCAAATGTGCTGCCTTCTTTCGGCTTTTGGTTGAGCATTAACTTGTAACGTTCAATGATTTTAGCATCGCTCGTTTCATCTTGCGCGAGAATGATGGGAGAAAGAAGTAGGGTTGAAAACAGTAGATATAACACACATAAAGCAATTAAGCATTTTTCACGTCCAAACATCGGAAGCCCTCCTTGAGGATAAATAATTTTCTAAAAATGACTCGGATTCTTCAATGGTTTACTTAGACTAAATTTTTACGTGAGTTCAATTCGTAGCAAATTTTGAATAGAATTCACCATCTCAGCGAACTTAACACACACAGGTAGGTGCGGTTTCCTAACCGCACATCGGCGTCAATTTAGTAGAGCGTATCTCATAAATATAATTTTGTTAGATTTCGCTCTGTTTTTTCTAACACGCACTTCTATTGTAGGGGCGGGGAGATGGCGAGGCACAGGGACCTCGCCCTACATAAGATTTATGAGATACGCTCTAGTATAAATTCTTGTGGGAAGACTTTGTCCACCCACCCATTCATCTTTAGTCCCGTGAATCAACACCAAATGTGCATAAGGCATTGGTGGGAAGACATATAGCATTATACACATTTCGCCCCTCTGGGGCTAATACATCCACAAAACAGAATAATTTCTTAAATTGACACCTATTGAATGGTTTTGTAATCGCTCCCATTATTGAACTCCTAATTAAAGTTCAAAAACTTTGACATCTCCGTGAGAAAAGATAGTGAATTGTGTTTTTGGGTGTCACTTTTCTCTTGCACCAGCTGAGTTTAGTGTTTGACCAAGAGATGCCAATGTAAATGTATCGTGAAACCAACCTGTGCAGTTGCTATGTATATAGGTGATGTCATTTATTACAATACGGCGATTGTTAGGAAACTTTTTAAGCAGATCACCACGTAAATATCGACCGTCATAACGTCTAAAGAAGACCGTGCGTCCGGTTTCTTCTTCAATATAAGCTTCAGCAAGCTCTCCTCCGTGCTCATCGGTAATATCAGCATCTAAAACCCTGAGACAGTGGAAGGTCCTTTCACCAATTGTCACATCATACGTTCCTGCTCCGAATCCCTGACCGTCCGTAAGTTTGTAGGATCCATCGGGTTGCAATTGGTAGCGACCATCATCAACAATACGGCGTTTGCAAGGTCCACCCCATTGGTCTTCAAACCATTCGTCTCCGATTGTATTGAAAATACGTCTCCCATCAATTGTATTTACAACTGAGACCCACTTTGTATGAGTTTCATCAATTGCAACATACATCAAATCAGGAGAAACTGGCCAGTCTTTTGCAAGCCACTCATTGAATTGGATTTCAACACAGTCAATGTCTCGAATAGTTGCAGGAGCAGTCGGAATCATCTCTGTTACAGCGTCTAACTTTTGTGTTTCGCCATCGTATTCTGCCCACATATAACGTTCACCCATCTTTGGGATAGCAAACCACCACTGTAGTTCTTGACAATCAACTTCAGTTATACGGTCAGAACTTTCAACTATCTTTATATCGGGACGGGTCGGTGGAAACGTGTGATTTATTACTTTTCCTGGGTGTTCTATTGTGAATTTCTGCTCCATCCTTCTTTTCTCCTTCAAAACGAATCACTCATCTTCATTTAATGATTGCAAACAAAAAAGCAAATTGATATCCTCAATTCTTGTTTTTCGTGACAATTACTATCACTGCGAGTACAGCACCAACGAGGAATATGCCAACTGCAAGTCCAACAAAACTGATAGCCATTACTTTCATTCTCCTTTCCGAGATCCAATAGGCTTGTCTTTATCCTCGGATTTATAGCAAAACCAATAATTATTTATCGCATCAACCAAGGTTTGTTCACATTTTTTGATATTTTACTTTAAGACATATTTCAACGATGTATTGCTATAATTTTGACTTTATAATGAGAGTTAAGGAAACTAATATACCGGTGATAAACATGACAAACCCGAGACCTATAATTTTTGTAATCATTGTTTTCTCCGAACTCAACTTTATAAAGCGATGTGTGAGATTATTGATCCTTCCAACGTTTAACAGCATCTAATTTCGTCTGCTGCCAATCTGTCCAATCTTTTTTGCCTTCATACCGAACAACGTCGTGAATTGTAGCGCGCGGTTGATAGGTAATATAGTTTCCAGTGTGCCAAGCAAGGTTCCGATAGATCATAAAATCTCCAGGTCCTAAATGCACTTGAACTGCACCCGGAAACTTTTGACAGTGTTCAAGGCAAAAACGTTCTGCTTCAACGTTAGACTGGCCATCAGCAGGTTTACGCAACGCAGGATTGCCAGTTGTCTGTTCTTCGCCCGGCATGTCCCATTGCCGAAGATGGCTGCCTGGAACAAACCATGTGCAAGAATCCGCATAAATCGCACAGTTGACCTGATTGAAATGACGTAAGTCGTGCCAGACTTCTGCGAGTTTTGCGTTCACAGTTTCATCACGTGCTTCAGGTGGCACTTCAACCACGCCATCACGATGCCAACCGATATGCCAAGGATGCTCAAGGGGTTCGACAAGTAATCCCATAATGTCAACATGCCCATGCGAATAATCATCTCCAAGCAATTTCTGAACAGCATCTCGCAGTTCTGGCAGTTCTGTGTAGTCATAAAACGGTTTCAAATCCAAATCGTCACCATAGTTTGACAAAGGTTGAATCCGCTGTGTCTGTGGTCCATTGAGTTTGTGTGCTAAATGTCGCGCTTTCTCTGCTTCCTTGCGTAAATCTGTGAGCAGCGATGGCGGCACAACCCCTCGAAAAATTAGGTAGCCTTGCGAGAGATACTCGTTGACCATATAATCCTGAAATTCAAATGCCATTGTATTCCTAATATGGTTAGTCGTCAGTTTTCAAGTGATTCTTCACATTTTGTGTCAGCAAATCAAACTACTCTACTAAAGCAGTTATGTCTATGCTTCTTTCTGTTTTTGTGCTGTTACTCATTTTCGGATGCATTTGAGGCTTCAATAGCGTGATAACTTATGCATCGCAGCAAGATATAATGCTTTGCTTTGGTTATCAAACGGTCCTGGCTTAGGCTGATTTTCTGGAAAGTGCGAAAACAGTTTCGCTTCACTGACTTCGTCTATATCCAATGGACTACCCAACTTTTTGATTTCTCCCATATAAGCAATTCCCCAATATTCGAGATTGAACATAAAGCAGTGGAGATGACACAAGACTTCAAAATTTTTCAACGTTGCGCCTGTCTCCTCCATAAGTTCACGGTGTAACGCTTGTTCAGTTGTTTCTTCGGATTCAATGCGTCCACCGGGCAAGACCCAAATGTCTTCATCACGCCATTTGCAAAAGAGTATCTGATTTTGTTGATAGGCAAGACAATTGACGAACTTGATTTGCCCTACATTTTTTGGAGGTTCTCCAAAATAGAGCAACATGTATCCGTCTTGTTCCTCAATCTTTTGAATCATTTTCTCTCCATAAGTTCATACAACGTATCACATAACGTGAGTGGCACCTGAATTTTGTAAGGTTTGCGTTATACTTATTTTAGAGTTGGCAATTTGAGTTGTTGTCGGAGATATTCAGGCAGCGTCCAATGTCAACTTGGTAAAGTTTTGAGAGAAAATTAAGATGAGATTTGAACAACCTTTAATATTGTACTACAACCCGTATTTCTATGTCAAATAGAAACGCATGGTGCGTGATATGTTTTTGCTTGACGATAATCTTATCCCATGTATAATGGATTTCAGCATCATTTACGAGGTAGGTAAAAGAATGTACAATCAGCGTCCCAATTTGTTATATATCCATTCTGATCAACACAACCCTTATGTTACAGGTTGTTATGGTGATGAATTGGTGCAAACTCCAAACCTTGACCAACTCGCTGCAGATGGGATTGTGTTTGAAAATACCTACTGCCCGTCACCGATCTGTGTGCCTTCTCGCATGTCAATGTTGAGTGGACGATACCCGTACGAAAATGCAGTATGGACAAACAGCCATATCCTTGATTCTGGGATTCCGACTTTCGCACATGCGATGGGCACTGCTGGGTACGAACCCGTTCTCATTGGACGAATGCATGCTTTAGGGCCGGATCAGCTGCACGGTTATACTGAACGTCTTGTGGGTGACCACGGACCGAATCATCCGGGTGGGGGCGGTGTTGACCACGGTGAGCTATCTGGAACAGCGGGACCGGCGCGAGTAAGTCTACAAAAATCTGGTCCAGGGCAGAGTGCGTATCAGGTTCACGATGAGGATGTAACTGCGGCAACCGTCGATTATCTCAATCGGCTTGGCGTTCAGAAAAGAGCAGGACTACTTGATACACCGTTTTCAATTTCTGTCGGGTTTATGTTGCCGCATCAACCTTTTGTTGCGCGTCAGGTAGACTATCAACTATATGAAGGGCAGATGACGATGCCGCAAAACCCTGAACCTTTTTCAGATAAACTGCATCCCTACTTCCGATGGTGGCGCGAAAAATGTGGGATAACCGAAGTCTCTAATGATGAGATCCTTCGGGCACGCACGGCATATTGGGCTTTGGTTACACGGATGGATATAATGATTGGGCAGATTCTGACTGTACTCAGAGAAAATGAATTGGATCAGAACACGATTATCCTTTATAGTTCTGATCACGGCGAACAGGTTGGTGAACACGGGCTTTGGTGGAAACAGACATTTTATGAACATTCTGTCAAAGTCCCGGCGATTTTATCGTGGAGAGGCAGCCTGCCAGAAGGTGTGCGGTGTAATCGTGTAATCAGTTCACTTGATTTGAATGCGACAATGATTGATGCTCTTGGCGCATCGCCTTTGCCAAATTCCCGTGGAAGAAGTGTTCTACCGCTTTTTCGTGAAGAAAATGCGGCGTGGGAAGACATCGCATTTTCTGAATTTTGCACCGACGATGGATGTTATCATCGGATGGTTCGCTATGAAGATTGGAAACTGAATTACTATCACGAGCAACCGACTCAACTGTTTAACTTGAAGGAAGATCCAAATGAATTAGATGACCGTTCAAATGACCCAGAATGTAGAGACATGTTGATGGCGTTGACGGAAAAGATTTTGGATGGATGGGATCCCGATAAGATTGCTGTTCAGATGGCAGCCAAGCGAACCGATACACGCGTTCTTGGCCAATGGGCACGCAACACACAACCTCCTGACCAGTACCGATGGAATCTTTTGCCAGAAATGGATTATTTGGATTGAAAGATTATTGCACCACCCGTTATTGAAATTGTTGCATTGAAGTTGGAAATGTGGAGAAAACTTGGGAGTGTTTACACATAACTAAAAACTTGTTTATAAACAACATGATGATACACCACTATCTGCGGAGGCAGATGAGGAGCAAGAAATGGAGAATTATCCACAATGGAATCTGCCAAAAGAAGCGAAAATGCGTTTAGGTAAGGGTGGTATGGGAGGTATTCAGTTTTCACCAGATGGCACACAAATTGCAGTGCACAGTTCTGTCGGTATATGGTTATACGATGTAGAAACGGGCAAGGAGATATCTCTCATTCCAGAAATATCTGGCACGCTTGCATTTTCCTCTGATGGACGCTTTCTCAAAAGTGAAAAAGGGGTGTGGGAAATAGCAACAGGACGAAATGTTTCACATCACGATACCCTTCCAGATGTTGACGTGGCATGGTTTTTGAAAGACCGCAAGACGTTTGTGAGTATGGGTAAAGCCAGAGACACAATTAGCATATTAAATACTGAAACTGGACAGATGACTACCACCGTAATTGGAGAAAGACCCGGTTATGCTCATCTTGAAAACTATGCGCTTACAGAAGATAAAATTGCTATCGGAAGCAGAGATGGTAGGCTTGAGTTGTGGGACATTAGGACTGGCAAGAAGTTATCTACGCTCAGGGAACAAACAGAGAAGACGATTAATTTTCGGATTGGAGTGTCGGCAGAAAATCATTCTATATCGTTAGCATTTACCCCAGATGGAGTAAAACTCGCCAGTGGAAATCTGGATGGAACGGTGCAAGTATGGGATACCATCACTGGAGAAGAACTAATTTTCCTAAATAAGTCAATGGACAAAATGAAAATGTTATTTCATTCGCCAGATGGAAAATTGCACACACATGAGCCATGGGAAAAGAATAGTCCAGGTAGACCTACAGTGTTAGTATTCTCTCCAGATGGAAATTTGCTCGCTATAGGAAATATCAATAGTTCTATCCAACTGTGGAATATCGTAACAACTGAATTGATCGCATCCTTTGCTGGTCACACAAGTAATGTTTCCAGATTGGCATTTTCGCCAGATGGTAACACACTCGCAAGTGGAAGTTCAGATGGCACCGTCCGGTTTTGGAGCATTGAGACGAAAGCACCTCGCCAGACCAGCATTACTGGACATGCGTGGATAAGAAACGCGTCTTTCATAAAAGATAATTCCACACTCGCAAGTGTTTCATCAGATGGAATAGTCACTGCCTGGGATCTGAAGAATCACCATAAAACGACTCACAAAACCAAAAAGACACTTGAGATACTAAGATCATGGGGTTCTTACGTATCCCTTGTGCTTTCACCTGATGGAACAAAACTCCTCACCCACGGTCTTGTCCATGATTCGTCTGACCCTAATTTTGATAATTATGAGCTCCGTCTGACTGATGTTAAAACGGGACGTGAGTTGGCGGCTTTTCCAGACGATAATGAGAAAGTTTTTTCTCCTGACGGGAAGACCATTGCCGGTAGTCGCGGAAACACAATCTACATCTTAAATACGGAATCGGGTGAAAAACTTAAAATAATAACCTCAGACCACGGTGAGAATTTTGATGATGACAAATCTTTTGTTGAAACTGTAGCATTCTCACCAGATGGCAAAAATATTGTCAGCGGAAACGAGGGCGGACAGGTTCAAATGTGGGATGCGGAAACAGGGGTTGCTTTAACTTCTTTCTTTAAAGAGCAGCCTTCAAGTGGTAATGGGCGCACGTTTCCTATTCGTTCATTTGCGTTTTCCTCAGATGGTTTGCTACTTGCTGTGAGAGACCGGAACAAGATTCGTTTGTTAGGAAGATTGAAACAAATACATTTCAAAGAAGTGTCACTTGATGCTAAATTATTTGACGATACCTTACTGTTTTCACCAGACAATTGTGTGCTTGTTACCAGTCTTTATAACGGTAAAATTCAATTATTTGATGTATCTACAGGAGACATACTCGCTACGCTTGATGGACACACTAACATGGTGGAGGCGTTGACATTTTCGCCTGATGGCAAAACACTTATTAGTGTTGGAGGAGGTACAATTCTCTTCTGGGACTGGGAGAAAGTTAGCACGAGTGCACGCAAAGAGGAGCAAGAACGTAATCCTGATAAAGATCTTCACACTACGGGACAATCCACAGAAAACGTGTTGAAATTCCTTGAACGTTCATCACTAACAGTGAAAAGCATAAAACATGCTTTGACTTTAGCAGAGGTATATCTCGCAAACGAATGGTATGAAGAGGCATTAGAACGGTACAAAAGAAACCTATATATTACTACGTCAAGAACTGTTCCAACACCAAAAGGAGACTTAAATGTCATAGCCTCCCCAAAGTTAGAACGCAAGTTGTTCAGACAGATTACCAGAGCCAGCAAAAACGTCAAAGACATAGAAGGTTACGCCAATATGTTGAGTCAATTGATTGAATTTGCTTCTGATAGACCGAACATCCAACTGAATTCACACATAATTTTGGCTAAATTTTATGCCGCAAATGGTATGCTTGAAAAGGCAGAAGAACATATTCAAAAAACTGAATTGATTACTGAAAATATACCCACGGATAGTTTGGAAATCCGGGTAAACGCTTACATCGCATTAGCAGAATGCTATCGCGAATATGGGCAACCTGTAAAAGCAGAAGAGTATATACAGAGGACTGTATTTATTCTTGAAAACCTTCACCCTGATGCGCTGCAAACTAAGTTAAATGCCAACTTCGCTTTAGCAGAATACTATCGGGAGTTTGGACAGTTTGAAAAGGCGGATGAATATGTTCAGAGAACTGGCTTTATTATTGAAGATGCATGGATGGTGCTTGGTCCATTTGATAATACCGATGGAATCGGTTACGATAGAGCATACATTCCTGAGGACATCACGGAAATTGATTTGACTGCAAAATACGATGGATTAAATGGACAAGTAAGTTGGAAAAAGTTCTCCGATGATGATTTAGATGGGTACATTCATCTCGGAGAAGGCGATGTTGATTGGCATGTCGCTTATGCCTTCACAATCGTTACCTCCCCCGATGAACGGGAAGTTGAAATCCGATTTGATAGTGATGACCAAGGGAAAGTATGGCTCAATGGCAAAGAGGTTTTTTCCCATACGAAAACCTTTATGGCAATAGTTGATACATATACTATTCCTGTGACACTCAAACCCGGCAAAAACAGCATCTTTGTTAAGGTATGTAATGAACAGGGTGGATGGGCATTTTATATGCGGATTACAGACTCAGAAGGCAACCCTTTTTCTGATTTGAAGTTTGGTAACAATGAAGAGAAATAACTGTGTGGTATTTATGAATTAATAAGGATATTGGTTTAAGAGGAGATACAATATGGAAAACAGTCCAATACTAAGTGGTAAACCTTTTAGTGAAGAGAAAACAACACAGATCGCCGAACAATTCTTCCGTGATGGATTTGTTCATATTCCGGGAGTGCTGACTGAAGATGAGGTCACTGCACTACGAGATAAAACAGATGCGTTCTTCGCAGACCCAGAACTTGCTGAAAGGACAAACCCTGAACTTGCAGACCACCGATATATCCAGATGGGTGCACACGCTGAATCGGGTGAAACATTACCTTTCATTTTACGAAATACGATTGAACTTGATCCGATCTATCGGGATATGCTGCTTCGTGAACCGATTTTGAGTTTGGCTGAGGCAATAGTCGGGGCAAACTGCAAGTTTTGTGGTCAGAATGTGCTTCGTAATCTACCCGGACTCTCTATTAGCACTTGGCATGTAGACGGATCGGTACATTTTCCTGTTACCGATGAGATGCCACGCCACGATCCTCGCTTACGCATGCCTGTGATGTGGTTCACGGTTCAGATGGCACTAAACGATATTGATACAATTGAGGAAGGACCGACTCAATATGTCCGTGGCAGCCATTATTCAGGCAGAGGTCCCAACGATCAAGAAAATCCCGAATTTGAAGGGAATAAACCGGTTTCTATTTTCTGCAAAGCAGGTGATATTTATCTGCAGGACCCACAATGTTGGCATCGTGGTGCACCGAACCTGTCGGGCAAAACCCGTTATATTTTACAATCTCAGTATGCAGCTTATTGGGCATACTGGCGGTTCAGTCTGTGTAACGGAGTGCCTGTACCAGAAGACGCATTACAAAATGCAAGTGATCGTCTGCTGGGTTTGTTAGGACGTAGTCGTCCGAATTCTTAATTGAAATCAAGAAGGCGTAACATGTCAGAAACACCACTTCACTATAAACCTATTACCGAAATCGCAGAATTACTGTCTTCAAAAAAGTTGTCACCAGTTGAACTGACAACCGTTATGTTGCAGCGGATTGAACAACTTGACGACCAGTTGAAAAGTTATGCCACAGTAATGGCTGACCATGCGATAGCAGCAGCACAGAAAGCTGAACAGGAAATTTCAGCAGGTAAATATCGTGGACCGCTTCACGGTGTCCCGATTGCAGTGAAAGATCTCTGTTTTACAAAGGATGTTCGCACGATGGGCGGCGCGAAAGTTCTGCAAAATCATGTCCCCGAGTTTGACAGCACGGTTGTTGAGAGACTTGAAGCCGCGGGGGCGGTGCTACTTGGCAAACTCAATTTGACAGAAGGCGCAATGGGCGGTTACCATCCGGAATTTGATATTCCGATAAATCCGTGGAATCCTGATAAATGGACAGGTTCATCTTCAAGCGGTTCTGGCGTTGCAACTGCTGCAGGATTGTGTTCAGGTTCAATCGGTAGTGACACTGGTGGTTCAATTCGCTTTCCCTCAGCTGCGTGCGGGATTGTTGGAATAAAACCAACATGGGGTATAGTTAGCCGATACGGAGTGCTTGCACTTGCTGAATCTATGGATCATGTCGGCCCAATGACGCGAAGTGTTGCGGATGCGGGGATTATGCTTGAAGCAATCGCTGGCTTTGACCCGAATGATCCAACTTCTCTGCCCAATCCTGTACCTGCTATGCTTGATGGGATAGATAAGGGTATCAAAAGAGTTAAAATAGGGTTTGACGAAAATTACGCAACGAAAGATGTTGACACTGAACTTGCCGAAGCGGTGTGTGCTGGCGTGAAAGTCTTAGAGGGATTAGGATCAGAAATCGTAGAGGTACAGTTGCCAGACATGGAAGAGTATGTTTTGGCGTGGCCAACAATCTGTTCCGCAGAAGCGGTAGCAGCGCATGCAGCTACCTATCCTTCACAACGGGATGCCTACGGACCTTGGTTCCAAGGATGGCTTGATATGGGCGCGCAGGTAACAGGGGCTAAATATGCCGAAGCAAACAACTTAAGAGTCGAATGTACAGGACATCTCAGATGGGTATTTCAAGATATTGATGTGTTGGTATGTCCGTCAATGTCCGCACCACCGCACAAAGTTACGCCTGAATTGCTATATGGTCCGAAAGAGACAAGACCAGCAAGGTTTCAACGATTTACTGCACCGTTTGACTACAACGGTGCCCCAACACTATCTGTACCGTGCGGTATGAACAGCGAAGGATTGCCCTTGAGCATTCAGTTTGTTGGCAAGCATTTGTCAGAACCGCTATTGTGTCAAGTTGGGCACGCTTATGAGAGTGCAACCTCATGGCATAATCTTCATCCCAACATTTAACCAAGAACAATTCTATTTTTGCGGAAGGTGATAACCGTCTTTTCCAACACGAATTCTGTAGAGACTTCCGCCTGCTGTGATATAAAGCACCTTACTTGCTTCACCACGCCCAAAGGCGACGTTTGTCGGTAATTCCGGTGTCTTGATGTACGCCAATTCCTTACCATCTGGCGCATAAACACAAATACCAAACCGTGTTGCATCGCGGACTGCAACGTAGAGATTACCTTCCACATCAACTTCAAATCCGTCGGGACCGTGTTCTGGCGCATAGTCAGCGAGCATTTCACGGAAAGTTGCTGTCCCGTCAGATGACAAATCGTAAGCAAGGAGTGCCATCCGTCCCATGCAAGTTGGCAATTCATCAGGCATCTCCCGAAACGAACCGCTGTCGTTACTACCGACATAAAGCGTTTTCTGATCAGGTGAGACCGCGATACCATTCGGTTTGCCGGAATCAGCGATGACGAGATGGACTGAACCATCTGTATCAATCCGATAGACACCCATAACGGGTTGTGCTACAGACTCATGCCCAACGTAGCGAGGATCAGTAAAATAGATTCTTCCCTGCTCATCAATCGTAAGATCATTAGGTGAATTAAACGATTTTCCTTCATATAGACCTGCGATAATATCACTTTTCCCCGTTTTCATATCAGTTCGGGTAATCCGTCGTCCTCCGAAATCTGCGCCCTCCGCAACAACTAAACGTCCATGTGCGTCAAACTTCATCCCGTTTGACATCCCACTTGGAGATCGAAAAACAGAGGTATCCCCTGTTTTAGGATCGTATCGCATGATGTGTCCGGCTTGCATATCAGCTTGATGTGTGAAGGTGATATCGCTGAAATAGACCGTGCCATCTGGCGCGACGGTTGGTCCCTCCGTAAAATGTGCGTCACTGAAAACTTCCTCAAGTTTAGAGTCTGCTGGTAGGATTTCTTCTACGTTTGCAGTTTGCGAATTTGGCATATTTAACTCCTCATTATAGTGATATACGAATATTCCTATACGCCTCTTTTTCCATTAACAGTGTTTGTAGTCGCGCAATTCATTGCGCCTCTTTCTTGTTAATAAAGTATGTAGTCAATCTTTCGGACGTATTTTATCCCATCGGATGCGGACCGTGCGTCGTCAAGCTCTGGCGGGCATGTGCATAAACGGCATCCTGAATTTCAAGTATCCGCACAGCATCAACAACCGACGGTTCAAATGTGCCTCCGTCACGAATAGCGTCAAATGCTTTACCCATCACGCCTTTTATTCTTGCACCGTGTGAGATGTCCTCGCTGAACTGCACACCTTCTGTTGTGTGAACTTCAATCAACGGTTCGCCATTCTTACCATATTGCTCAAATACCGATGCTTTTGTGCCAATAAATCGGAAGAAGTGATCGCCACCCCGCTTGCCTGACGGATAGGTATAACCCGACTCAATAATCCCTGTGATACCGTCTTCTGTCCTTAGCACACCGATACCGCTATCCTCCACTCCCCGACTATGCATAGCATTAGACATCACCGCACCAACCACCGTAATCTCCTGATTACCCACAAACTGAAGAAAAGTATCAATACCGTGTGCTGCTTCAACTGCCCAACACCCACCACCGGAAATGTTCGGATCGTTGTGCCAGTAGGAAGGTGTCGGATCATAACGGGATGGTGGACCATTGTTCAATCTGCTATTGTATAACACAAGGTCACCCAAACTGCCATCTTCAATCATCTCCTTGACGACACTCACGATTCTGCTTACACGGTTTGGCAGCACAAGCGCGCTGAATACGCCATGCTTTTCGGATGCCTTTGCTGTAGGACGCAGCCTATCTGCACAGTCTGCGAACGGTTTATCCAAAAGATAGGGGATACGTCTGTCAACACATGCCCGAACGTGAGATGGCATTTCGGTATGTTTTCCCGCGACAAGTGCTGCGTCCGGTTTGGTTGCATCCAGACAGTTGCCTGCAGAATCAAATGCTGGAGACTGAAAGTCATTTGCTAACTGTTCGCGTTGTGAATGCTCCGCATCCATCACACCTACGATTTCGTGTCCGAGTGCTTGTGCGGTGCGTGCCATGCTGCGTCCGTGATGGCTGTAGGAGAGAAGTGCTAATTTCATTTGTTACTCCGGAATTGATACTAAGTTTCTATAACTAACCAGGTGTAATTGAACCCTCAAAAATTTCAGCCAATTCCTCCCTCAGCAATTGTGGATCTCGGCAAACATGAAATTCCCATTTTTTCAATTTACCCCAATTATTCACTGCGGCTATCCAACGTTTAGCTGCAGCATGTTTCGCATGAACCTGATCCGGTTCAAAACCTTTTATTTCTAAAACAAGATGGACTCCATTTGTCAGTCGTACAATAAAATCTGGTTCGTAGAGATGAGAAAAACCGTTGTATTCATACGGAATTCCGAGTCCGAGATGGTCGTTCCGCACGTAACATTGGACAACATCAGATTGCTCAAGCCGAAATTTAGCAGCACGTTCCCATGTGTCTGTATCCAGTACTACCTGATTCACATGACTCCGTTCTGTTGCTACACATGTTCGCGCTGTGAGAAAGTCAACATCAGCCGATGTGCCGATCGGTGCATAACGGTTGAGGATAGGCAGCAGCGGGATTTCACCTTTCGCTTCATCAGGTTGAATAGCAGTCATCAAACGTTCTACGATTAGCGTAACGTATTTATCTTGACCGAGTTCACAAGGGTTACAACCGTGGAAGTCAACCTTAGTTCTAATATAAGCCTCAACATACTTATAGACTTGCGGAAAAAGGCGGTGACGAGAGAGCAATCTAAGTTTCGGATTGCTGTCCGGATCTGGAGCGGTTTGACTGTCCCCAACTAATTTGAGAACAATTCGATGTGCAATCTCAAACTGGATGGCTTGCAAGTGGGTGGTCTGGTAATATTCTTCCCGGTCTTGAAGAATAATACCACCCGGACCTGATGCTGAAGGTGTGCCGATTTCATATCCCACAGCAGGTTTGACATAAAGTGCTGTTGGATTCAGTTCCGGTTGAATGCTAAGCGGTTCTGTTGAGTCAATATCTGCCTTGATTTCGTTTTTTCGTAGAGCAAAGGCGTATCCTTCTACAATCGGAAATCGTATCTCAGAATTTTCACGATCAGGTAATGCTCTGACGTGATTTTTCGGTTTGTCATCAGGTTCTCTGCCTTTTGTGGGTCTGCCTCTGAAGGGGATAACTGAAAATGGTATGCCGTAGACATCAACGTATTCCTCGGTAAGCAATCCAGTCTCTGGATCCGGTGTGTAATTCATTCTGCGTAACCCGCGCCCGACTACCTGTTCACAGAGCAGTTGACTGGTAAAAGCACGCAACCCAAAGATATGTGTGACATTGTTTGCATCCCATCCCTCATTTAGCATTGCGACTGAGACAACGCATCTTATCTGTGCTCCCGGCTTACCAGGTTTTCCTATTGTTGCAACAATTTCTCTAAGTGCCTCTGCGGCTTGTGATGTGTTCTGGTTTGGGTTGGCACTTTCCGCTTGTGCAAGCATTTTGCTATCAATACGTAGTGTTCGTTTTACGTTTTCGGTATTTGAAAACAGTTCGGGAAAGATGGAACCTTTGTCATAGACTGTCTTCATCTTATTTTTCTTTTTCTTTTTACTTTTTCCGGCGGTGTCGCTGTCGTCAACGACCTCTTCGGCTCGTTCACCAGAAATCTTTTGATAAAAAATCTCTGCGATATCGGTATTAGCACATACGATAATCAAGACTGGCGGTGTTTTTTCTTGTGCATCTGATGCTTCCTCAATATATCCAAAACGTTCTTTCCACTGGCTGGTAAGTGTAAGCAGTGCTGGTTCTGCCTCACGATAGATGGCATCAGGTTTTGGAGTTCTTGTCCGTCTTCCTGGCGTTGTGTCTACAGCCGAAAGATCGTCAACAATCGTTTTCCATAGACGGAAGTATTTGGGTTCTGGTCTGCCAGTGGTGTCACTAACAGGTAATCGCGGAATCTTTGTGATGCCACTCTCAATTGCATCTACTAAACCGAAATCACTGACAAGCCACGGAAAGGGGGAACCCTCTCGAAAACCGCTGCCTTTAATGTAAAACGGTGTGGCAGAAAGGTCAACACAAAATTTGATACCACACCCAACGTTAATTTTATCCAAACCTTCTACCCACACAGTTGCGTCTTGGCGTTCCCTCTTTTCCTCTGCAGAGAGTTTTTCCTCAATCGGTGCTGGGCGATAGGCGTGATGTCCCTCATCATTTAGTACCATAATAGGCGCGCGATCATGAAGTTCACCTAACACACGTTTGGCAAATACATCCGGGGTTTCTTCGCCTTTATTGACAACAGTGTAGATTTGACCGCCTTCGCTATGTTCCGATTCAGGTGCAAATTGATGCCAATTGGTAATCAACACCTTCCCACTATTGAGCAACGGGCGGAGTTTTGTCGGAAGAAGTTCAAATTCATCGTAGTAGTTATCACTATCTTCGGGACGCAAAACCTGCAACCGTTGTTTGATTGTAAGATTCGGACAGACGATGAGTGCTGCTGCAGGAAAACGTTCATCAGACGGTACTTTGCCACGATTACAAAATGCCCACGCGATAAGCATCGCCATCACAACAGTCTTGCCGCTACCAGTTGCCATTTTACAACCGTAACGGATCAAATCTAATGTATCGGGATCATTCGGAGAATCTACTAATTTCGCCAGGTCATCTTTGGAAAATTTAGGCGTAAAGCGTGGTCCCTTCTCTCTCTGAAGAATTTCAACGAGATAAATAATTGTTTCAACCGCTTCGCGTTGACAGAAAAAGAGTCGTCTTAACAGGTCTTCACGTCCCCAATGTCTCAGTAATTCTTTTGTTACATTCGTAGCACTTTCGTATTTTGAATTACGCCACCGCCGAACATCATCGCGGAGTGCGTTCACTAACGGTAAATCGTCGCGTTGTTCTTCTTGAAAAAGTTTAAGTTGTTCGCTACCAGTACGTTCCGTTTTGTACCAGTATCCTGCATCGCGCCGGCCTGGTTGCTTGGAAGCCTCACCTGTTTGTGGATCGTAAATCCAATGTGCAGTGGGTTCTTCGTACGGGCTGCACAAGATCGGTTGTTCTACAGGTTGAATTGGGAGTTCAATTTGTTGGCTCTGATTCATCAAGAGTCCTCGCTTTTTGTGTTAGTTGTCTCTTTTGTAAACCCAAAACCTATAAGGCGATAGGTTAGGTTTCTTGGCAAAACCTTAGAAATGACAAGCGCGCCCTTGTGAAGGACGCGCTTGCTATACATATTATCTACTTTTTAGATGGTTTGGATGGCTTAGAAGGTTGAGCAGGCTTGTTGGAAGTAGGTTTGGATGGCGAAGCGGGTTGTGGTTTCGCTGGTGGTTTGCGCGGCGGCCTTCTTGGACCAGCTGCTTCTAATATTTGATTGCTCTTAGTTTTTGTAGTTGTGGTTTTCTTATTTGACATGATATAACTCCTTTAATTCTATGTGTGAACTTTTTAGCACTACTCTGCAACTATTGATTCTCATAAGCCTTTTTAATTCCATCCAATGAAGAAAGCTGTACAAATAACAGCAGCAATATAGGTAAAGACAGAAACATAACTTAGAACACGCGTTACGCTTGATGCAAAGGACTTTTGCTGTCCGGCATCTTCGTTGCCCTCCAGATAGTACTTTTCATTGAATTCGCGCTGCTTATCTAAAGCACGTTATCCAAAAAGGTAGGACAAGAGCGTAGAAATAATAGCGAGAACAAACATCAACCAAGAGAGGTGTAGTAACCACACATGTAAGGCTTCTGCCAGTTTAACTACGTTTCTTATGAATACCAACGATAAACCTAAACCGGCACTTGACAATGAGAGAATCGCTTTGTCAAGATTCTCAACATTTGACAGATCGCGCTTAGAAAGTTCTTCGTCCTGTTTAATATACTGTTCATAGAGTTTTTCTTGGTCATCATCCGGATTTTGACGTTCTTCGTCCATGATGTTTCCTACCTGAAAATCGAATTAACAATTTTGTAACGTTTTAGTGGACAAAATAAGTATAACGCATTTTAACAAAACAGGCAACCATTTTATTCGTTAAGCAGGTATTATACACCTATCGCCCCGAGAATCAACGCCAAACCTACTTTTTGAGGTTTAGCGGGGCTAAAACCCGCGATTCACAGAAAAAAGAGAAAAGGTGCAATGAATTGCGCGACTACAAACGCATCTCCTCTTAAAATCCGCGTCCTCTGTGAAATCCGCGATTCAGACAATCAGAATCAATACCCCACCTCACCCAAAGCATGCACGCGCATAACCTCATTCCCACGCGGATCAATGACTTTGACTGCTACACACGCATGCTCACCCGCAGGAAACGGCAAAGATTCTGTGCCACTAAACTTCTCAAAACATTCAGGGTCAATTACGCCTTTGAGATCACGGACGATTTTGTCCCACGCTTTTTTGTCAGGAAAGAAGGCTTGCGTGATGCAGAAGTCTCGACCGTTATAGTCCGAATCAATAAACCACGCTGCAACTTTATCTGCACCTGCAGAATTCACCGTGTTGTCCACAGGATTATAAATGTCCACACCTTCCATCTTGACGATGAATTCGCCATTTTCTGTTTCTTTGAGTTCTGTACGCGGCAAACCAAACACGGTAAACAGTTGGCTGGTCGGTGTTTCCTTGAGTAGGTCGTCCATCGCCACGTCGGGGTTGATGTGTGCCATGTGGATGCGGACATCTGGATTTGGGTCTTTTGAGATAGTGGTTTGTGCTGCACCATCAAAACTGAATCCTGCAAAAACGAGATCATCATATCCATACCGATATGCTGCACGTAAACACTGTTCAACTTGTATTGCCGTCACCGGACCGTGTTGTGGACCAAATGCTACTGCAACGCGGCGCTCCGTGTCATCATCTTCCCAACTTCCTTCGGCGTGGAGGACATCGCCCTCAAGCGGATCAAGCGTGGCGAATTTCATCGTTTTGTTATCTGGAAACTTCACACCATCATTCTTAAGCAGGCGGATTATTTTATCAAGGTACGCCTCGGCATTTACTGCCTCGTGTCCTTCTTCTCCATCTTCAAAAGTGTCAGTTGCTTCTTCAGGTTCACCGCCAATAGGTGAATCGGCATCAAGCGACTCTTCGGCAGGTTGCACCGCCTCCACTGTGAAAGGACCGCTTACCCGGACCCGCTTTCTGTCCACCTCAGGTTGATCGACTAACTCCTCACCTTCGGAGGATGCAGCGATGCATTCATTTACCTCGTCCATCTTTGCACGCCATGCCTTGCGATAATCTGTTAACGCATCTTGTAAGGTTTCAGGCCAATCGGGGTCGGTATCAAAAGGCACTTCCCACTCCTGCCATGCTGTTTCGGGAAGCTGCCAACGTCGTCTATCTGCATCCGTGACAGATTTTTTTCCTTCGCGTCTTTCCTTCTCTGCAAGTTTGGCAAGGAGTTTGGTGCGAATTTCTTGTGTAACTTCTGCTAAAGTGTTGTTTAGTGTTTCCAACTTGTCTTTTAGAATCGGTTCATGTTTTAAAAATATAGGATCAAGTGCGGTGTTATTGGCGATACTTTTGAGGGTAATGTGAGGCACCGTTTTATTGTCAAAACCGCCTGCGATACCTTTCGGGTCATCTTTGAGTTCATAGTAATCGAAGGATGCTGTCAAGAGACGTTGACGTGCTAAAGCAATCGCGACACGGCTGGTGTCAATTGTTATCCACCGTCTACCCCACTGCTCAGCAACGTAGGCTGTGGTGCCACCGCCGCATGTTGGGTCAAGGACGAGATCTCCAGGGTCTGTGGTCATGAGCAGACAACGTTCAACAACTTGTGAGTTAGTTTGAACAACATAGACGGGATTTTGTGCCCCAATCACATCTTGCCAGAGATGGTTAAGAGGTGATACAGGAAAGTCATCCAGAAAAAATTTATACCGAATACCAGACCTTGTGAACAAAATCCTGTTTGCTTGTAAAGCTCGTTTTAGTCCTTGCTCGTTAGTCCGAAAACGCCCCTCAATCTTCCTTCCATGCCAGTCAAATTTGATTTCAGGATTAGGTTGACGAATCAAATTATCCGACATAAATGGTCTATAATCATCAACAATTTCACTATTTCGTAGTTTTAAGTTACGCTCCCCGATAGTCAGAATCTCTCCATAGGTGTTTTCAAAGTGAGACGCGAGGGTATTATCTTTTCGTTTCAAAAAAACTTTTCGCATCTTCTCTTTTGCCAAATCTCGATCTTTTGCATACCAAAGAATGTAATCACAGATTGTCGTAACAAAATCAGATGAGACTAACGAACGGGTTTTGGTGAAAACTAACTGACTCACAAAATTTTCTGGACCAAATACCTCATCCATGACAGATCGCACACGATGCACATTTTCATCACTAATCTGCACAAAGATACTTCCGTTATCTGTCAACAAATCTTTAGCCGCAATCAGTCGATCGCGTAAGTAGGCGAGGTAGGAATGAGTGCCAAGGGTCCACGTATCGCGGTATGCCTTAATCTGTTCTGGTTCGCGTGTCAAATCTTGTTCTCTATCCTTTACGTCACGTTGAAATACGTTGGATTGAAAATTTGAAGCGTACTTGATACCATAGGGTGGGTCAATGTAAATCATTTGCACCTTGCCAGCAAGGTCTTCTCGGTGCGCAAGGGAACTCATCACGGTCAGACTATCGCCCAAGATAAGACGATTTGCCCACTCTACGTCATGCTGATAAAAATCGACTGCTTCAGCATAATCTTGCTGCGGGTCCGCAAAGAGGCTGCGTTGGACGTTTTCGCGTGCTGCCACCTTCAAAATCGCTTTTGCACTCACGCGTTCGTGTATATGCAACGCAACTGGGTCAACTTCAAAGGATTTTTTCTCCTGTTTACCTGCCCATTCCAGCCACGGTTCATGGTGTCTGAGCGCGTCTGCAATTGTTTTCGCTTCTTCGGCAGAGAGGACTTCGCGCTGTACTTTTTGGAGTAGTTCGGGGAGTTTATCGGCATCACCGTTTGGATCAAATCGGAGGTTTGGCGGGAGGTGCGGGTTGTATGCGTATTCCTGCTTCGGTGGATCGTGTATTTTTCCTTGTGCTGCGATGCCTGCGGGTGGGTTGTTCTTTCGTTTCGCGTTGTCGTGTCGGTAATCTTGGACCTCTTTTTGTGAGGTGGTGCGTTTTTTTGTTGCCATAAATGTCCTCCTTTGTTGTTATCAGGGATAATACCTTAAAATGTGTTAGGTGTCAAGTGATTGATTAGGTGCGTCAGAGACATTCAATTTTCGGTTTTTATCCGTTGGAGTCGTAAAGTAGATATTTTGAGATCGCTCCTACCTAAAATATTACCATACGGTATGTTTTTTCATACCGTGGTAACTTTTTTAAATTGGCTATAAAACCAGTCTATGTATGGGCTTATAGGTATTTTTCTTATTTTACTATAATTTGGACATTTTTTAGGGTTCTTGTGTGATAATGTCGGTTAATAGAGGCTCTTTTAGATATCAACATGACTATTACTGACTATTACTGATACACATTTCGCCCCGCTGGGGCTTACGCCGTTTAGGTTATCGTTTTCTATAAACATTCCGCCCCGCTGGGGCTGCTGTCATTGCACCTGAGTATTTTTTCTGTGAGTTACGACTCCTGCGAAAAACTCGTAAAAATAAAAGATAGCTGAAAACTCAACAAGAAACAGACAAAAATTGTCCATATTATAGTATACCTAAGTTATAGGTGCTGTTGAGAAGTTTTGTGGTATGCCGGACAATAAATATCCAATATATTTCCAATAAGTTTGCTGGAAAAGTTGGAGTTAAAGCGTATTTAAAATTCGGATGAGAGCGTATTTTGTTTTCAACAAATCCCTCTTATCGGAGCAAATCCGCGATTCAGACAATATACCAATCCTGGAAAATCCTATAATCCTGTAAATCCTGGTTCAGACAATTCCCAGATTAACCAACAGCATAATCATCAGGATTATTCTTACGCCAATTCGGGAGATACCCTTCTGTATGTCCAAATCCGTAAGAAGGTCCAATCTGGTTTGCACTTGACCAGGGCCACGCTTGTCCACCGATAAGACGAAATTCATCACCTTTACCACATAACCAATAGAACATGTGCGCTACATAACGTGCTACGCCGTGTCCACCGTAGGGTGCCATCTGAAAATCAAAATTCGGTTCCTGTATCCAATCGCGTGTCGGTGGCACTGTTCGCCAATAACTGTATTTGAGCATGTGGCGTAACCCAGTGGCTGTAGACTCACCGCGCCGATGAAGGATACTTTGCGAATGGATAACAAACGACCCCGCTGGTCCATCGCTTGCAACACCTTTCTCAGATATATCCCGACTCGTTGGCGAAATATGTGAACCAGGCAGAAGTTCCGTTGGTCCCATCTCCAGCGGCGTGTCTTGCGGAAAATAAAATACCTCCACAAAATTGATTTCGGGACCAAAAACGTGATCAGCATCGTGATGCCAACCTTGCGCAGGCATCGGACATTCAACCCGATGATTGCTTACCAACACAGGTAAACCAACGTTCTTACCCAGTAAGGAACGCAATGCACCAGCAAGTTCCCGATTGAGAAGCACATGCTCAATATACCAATCCTCAAGCAGAATAGAGCTCGGTTCATGTGTCCCCCGAATTCGTTCTAAATCCGCATGCGTCATGCCATTGGGTATATAACTCGGATTGATCGGTATATCGCCATTCAGATAATCAAAGGTGCGCTGGTTAATCCTATCAGGGACGACACCTTGAAGTTGGAGATAACCGTCTCTACAAAATTGTAGCACCTGTGAATCGGTGAGGGTTGGTTCACAATCAAAGGTTCTATTGGTTTTATCGTATTTCATGATGATACCTTATATTTTTGGCGTTTTAGAATTTCCAACCTTCTCGTTCCATGAATCCTTGCAGGTTTGTGCAGTCAATGTTAAAATGTTCACACACGTTGGGTATATTGGGTGAGTTCGGTTTTTTTGATTCTTCGGTAACTACACAACCGTCAATAAATTTAGCTGCAGCAATAATGAAGGGATCAGCACACGGTTTACCCTCAAATAGATGTTCGTGTCTAAGCATATCTTTAAAATTCTTTGTTGATAAAATCTGATTAATAAAATTCCGTTCGTCTACACTCGGTTCTTTAAAATATAGTTTTATGTTCTTCTATCCATTTAATTAAATGGGCATGTCGTGTGTAGTGATCTAATTCTCTACGAACTTCTCTTACAGATATAATCTTATTATCTACATCTACCGCCCGATTAAATTCTCTCCAAAAAGATGCAAATTGATTTGGATAGTAATTTCCCGTTACTCTAAAACTATTATTATCAAGTACGTAAATCAATTTTGAGCTGCCTTTCGAAACAAACGGTCTTCTAATATTTCCAAATTTCCAACTTTGACATTTAAATAATCCGAAAGTTTCTCAATAGAACATAATTCTTGATGGAATTTCTCAAATGCAAGATTAGCATATTTGAGACCTAAATATGTTAGGTGAGTGTTATAATAATCCCCTCCACCAGATTTTTTAATACCACCCTCGTTTCGTTTTTGATATTCGTATTGGTCTGCCCAATTTTTCACTTTTTGATTATATATTTCTTGAGGGAGTATACCAATATTAATTAATTTCAATAGAATAACAGGTCTGCTGACATTATAGAATTTTGCCAACTTTTGAATTACCACATCGTCGTATTCAGAAAAAATAAGACGCTTCTCAAAATCTTTAGTTGGCACTAAAAATTCACTTGCAAATTGATTGCAAAAACTTTCTAAATCTGCTGATTCTATTTTAATTGATCCTATTATATCTGGTGTGATTCCATTCTTACCTACTAAAACATGTCCTAATTCATGGATTAATGTGAAAATCTGTCTTACAGATGGTCTACTATTATTAAGATAGATTACTGGAAATTCTTCATGCATAAGGCAAAACCCATCTACTAATTCATCTTTAAAAGCATCCTTAAAAACAAATATACCTTTTTCCTGGATGTGATAACGCCAATTCTCGAGAGCTATTTTCTCATTTTCCCAATTTGATTGCATTTCAACGCTTATATCAAGATAGGCTCTACTTTTTTCTGCCAACTCAAAGGCATTTTGATTATTTAAAGTAATATCAGATGGTAATAACTGAAGATCCCGATAGATTAAGTCCTCTGATGGATTTTTTTGATTATTCAATTCCATTAATGAAAGTTGTCGTGAATAAGCCTGACGGAACAAAAAGAGTGTTCTTGGTTTCAACTTTTTCACATCAGTACTTCTCAGTGTAACATTCTCTTCAAATATTGGTTCTTCTGGTGGATCCGGGAGGAAAAAGAGTGCAACAGGGCGTTTGTACTTGTCAGCTAAAGTTTCAAGTTGAACATAAGTCAGCGCGCGATCCCCAGACTCACATTCAATGATAAATGATTTATTCTTATTTAATGCTTTAGCAGCCGCTTCTTCGGAATAACCGGAACGTTCACGGGCCCATTTGAGGATTTCAGGATTAATCCCATTGATATACTCAGCCATGATAGTAACCTCAACATTTAAACAAATTATATCTATACTCTTGCAAATACGATCTTTCGTTAAATATATTATAACATAATAAACAAATTGAATCAAATGTTAGGTACAAAATCCTTATCACCCATACCTGGCTGCAAACCGAGTTTTTGATATGATTCAGCAGTCGGGAAAATCTTACCAGGATTACAAAGTCCAGTCGGATTGAAAATCTCTTTTACATTTACCATCACCTGCAAATCTGCAGGACTGAAGATAAGCGGCATATAATCCATCTTTTCAACACCGATGCCATGTTCACCCGTGATTGTGCCGCCAACCTCAGCGCACACAGTCAAGATTTCTTTGTTCACATGTTCCACCCGTTCACATTGGTCAGCGTCGCGTTCGTCAAAAAGAACAATCGGATGGATATTGCCATCGCCTGCATGGAAAACGTTGGCAATCGCAATCTGATATTTCTCAGAGATTTCGGAGATACGACGGAGCACTTTGGGTAACCGAGTGCGCGGCACAACGCCATCTTGCGTGATATAGTTCGGCGCAAGTCGTCCGAATGAACCGAACGCACTTTTGCGAGCCTTCCAAAGTTCCTGACGTTCCGCATCATCTTTGGCGTAATTCACTTCGCGAGCGTTATGTTGGTTGAATATTTCCAAGATTTTGTCTGTTTGGTTCTGCATGCCTGCCTCAATACCGTCCAATTCCGCGATAAGGATTGCTTCAGCATCAAGGGGAAAACCGAACTGAAACGCCTCCTCTAATGCTCGGATAACGAGAGTATCCATCATTTCAAGTGCCGCAGGAATAATGCCCGCACCTATAATCGTTGACACAGCATTTGAAGCATCGTCCATTTTATCAAAAACGGCAAGCGCAGTCTGATATGCTTGCGGATTCCGTGTGAGGCGAACTGTCGCTTTTGTCACGATACCGAATGTGCCTTCAGAACCGATTAGCACGCCGCGCAGGTCATAACCGGGTACTTCTTCAACTTCCCCGCCAAATTCAATTATTTCACCATCCGGCATCACGACCTCCAGGCCGAGGACATGGTCAGAAGTAACACCATATTTTAAAGTGTGCGGACCACCAGAGTTTTCAGCGATATTGCCACCGATTGTGCATGCCTTTTGGCTTGATGGGTCTGGCGCGTAGTGGTACCCCTGCGCCTGCACTGCTTGAGACAAAAGGAGATTGACAACCCCAGGCTCAACCACTGCGCGTCCGTTTTCAATATCTATCTCAAGGATGCTGTCCATCCGATTGAGTGCGATGATAATCCCACCTTGGACAGAGAGCATCCCACCACTTAAACCTGTCCCACCACCGCGCGCAATGAACGGTGCGTTATACTTGTTCGCTAATTTAACAATATCCGATACTTGCTGCGTTGTGTCTGCAAAGACAACGACATCCGGCATTGCTTTAAATGAAGGTGCTGCATCACATTCGTATACCGATAGTGCAGTTGCATCTGTTAGGACATTTTTAGAACCGAGAAGTTCAGTGAGTTCTGCGATAAGTTGTTCTTTCTGGTCCATGGAATTTTCCTTTGTTCCTAATGATAAATTGTGCTATTTCAGATTACCATATTTTGATTTGTTTGTCCAATTAGAATATTCTGAAGTATTAATTTTTTGGCATTGTATAGTCAAAAATGTTATAATAGAAACAAGTGCTAAATTAATAGCGTTTAATTCGGGAAAATTCGTTAAATTCTTAATCCTAACAAGGCACGCCAAAGCGTGTGGAAAATGAAGGAGACATAATGCGAAAATTAGCTTTGATATTGGGAATTGTGTGTTCGATCACATGGCTGATGCCACATATTAGTTCTGCGAAGATTGATCCAGACACAGCAGCCGGCGTTTGGTTATTTGATGAAGGTGCTGGCGATACTGTAAAGGATTCTTCAGATAAGGGCAATGATGGTGAGATTAATGGTGCTAAGTGGAAAGATGGAAAATTTGGCGATGGTCTTGAATTTGATGGAGGGGACTGGGTGTCAATTGAATCAACTGCTGACTTACAGCTTGGTGATGAACATACGATGATGGCGTGGTTTTATGCCACTGACATTTCTCAGCATAGGATGTTGATCTCTAAAAATGCTGAATATCTGTTACGTATTGATGTGCCAGGGGAAGGTAATAAAATGTCAACATTTGTCCACATCGGTGGTTGGGAACCCAGAGCATCCGCGGGTGTTCCTAAAGAGGATACTTGGACGCACATTGCTGCAACTTTTGACAGCGGGGCAAACAATAATCAACTTGTTATCTATGTCAACGGTGTACAGGCAGGTGCCAGCACACGTCCCGGCAAAGGTACAGGAAATGCTGATCCTGTTACTATCGGAAGATGGAATAACGGTTCATATTTCTTCGGTATTATTGATGAAGTGGCGATATTTAAAGATGTACTTACTGAAGATGATTTGAAAACAATCATGGATAACGGTTTAGATAAAGCACTCGGTGGCGTTGCAGCTGTTGATGCATCTAATAAACTAACTACAACGTGGGCGAATCTAAAGTCTGATAGATAGTTTATCATTATTGTAACGCGTTGTGCCAGTTAACATTTGGTATATTTATATTTCACATGTTCCTCTTGTTTGGGTTTGCATTCCGCAACTTT
>JAGWBU010000016.1:46141-53263 GCA_021295735.1 Candidatus Poribacteria bacterium
GGACCCGCCCCTACAATACAAGTGAACTTCAGTGCAAATAACGAGTAAAACCCAAAAATCGGATTTATGAGATACACTCGAACAATTGTGAAAAACAACAAAACTTTCACTTAACTGGCACAAGTCGTTATTGTAATGAAAAGTTGGGCGGATATGAACACTTCCGCCTTTCAACCCAATTCGTTCTATAACAATTACGAATACTATTCAAAATCCGATTTTCCAACCTGAATCTTCTTAACTCTTACCACTCCGAATTTGATCCATAATAATCCCTCTTACCCATAGCAGTCTTACTGTTTTTGGCAAGAAAACAGTAAACGTTCCTTGCTATACCTCCAGGTAACATGCTATAATAACTACACGCAAAAAGGAGGATTGGCGATGAGAAAATTTTTTATTTTTATTTGTGGAATCTTAATTGTCAGTCTAAACTCTACTGTTTCTGCTGGTGTTTGGACAGATAATTTTGATGGTAACAACCTTTCAGATGGATGGTAATTTCGTGACCATAACAACAAACAAACGAAGTATGAAGTAAAGGACGGATTCCTACGAATCACTAATCCCGGTAATTGGGGACATACAACACCCGATAAACCGATGATTGAAAGGGACGTCCCAAATAGTGTTGCGAAAAATATTACAGTGAGCGGGATTTTTACCTCTGATCCTGACAAACCTGCCGATGCATGGATCGGTATTTTTATTTATAGTGATGACGATTTAAACTATGCGTGTTTGTTGTTCGGAGGAGAATCAAATCAAGCACAAAAGACACTCATCGGGAGTATGGTCAAAGCAAATTGGAATAAACACGGACACCCTCAGACCAGTTTTGATGTTCCGATTCATCTCAAACTTGTCAAAGAGGACGATGTCTTTTCGGGCTATTTCCGCGAGAGCGAAAAGGATGATTAGACTCTCGCTGGAAATAAAATGTGGAACCACAAATTTGATGTTAAACAGGTCGGTATCGGATTCATGAACAACTGGGGCGGCAAAACAGTCACTTTTATTGTTGATCAACTCTCTATTGAAGGTGATGGGATTAAACCGTTTCCAGTTGAACCCAAAGGCAAGTTGGCAACAACGTGGGGAACACTCAAAGCAGCTCAATAATCACACAGCCTACATTGATTTGAAATGCGGAGGGTGTGAAGAACATCCGCCTTTATTATGCTTTATCTTTAAAACGTCATTAGATATGTAATCAATAGTATATCAGCTTTTTATCAATGAAATAATTTATACCTAAAAACATATAGCACTACGTAAATAAACACTAAGGAGAAATTTTACCATCATGTCCATCCCAAAAATGTCTGTGAACAACCCTGTTTTAGCGAACATGCTAATGATTCTTATTATTATTTTTGGGTTGTATGCATGGATAAACCTACCAAGGGAACTCACCCCGGAAATCGCCCTACAAAGTGCTACCGTAACGACACTCTACCCCGGTGCCTCTCCAGAAGAGGTAGAAAAACTTGTATCTGCTCCAATTGAAGATGCAATTGAGGAAAACGTCAACAAAATCAATTTAATGCTGTCCACCTCTTCAGAGGGAAGATCGGTCATTTCAGTCGATTTTGATGAGATGAGCGATCGAGAATTCGACAAGGAGATGGAAAATCTACGAACAGCTGTTGAAGGTGTGAATGATCTACCGGAAGAGATTTTAGACGATCCCAAAGTTATGGAATTGGATGTTTCTTCTGGTTTTCCGATGCTGACAATTGTTGTCGGGGGAAGCATCTCAGAAGCGCAAATGCGGGATATTGCTGAAAATTTGAAGGACGAGATATTAGAAGTAAAAAATATCGCTTCAGTTCAAATAGCCGGACTTCGTGAGCGAGAAATTTGGATTGAGGTGAACCCAGATCGGTTGAAAGCATATAATCTCCCAATTACTGCTGTTACCATGGCGCTGCAAGCGAGGAATTTAAATTTACCAGCAGGAACGATGGAAATAGGGAACACTGAGTTTATGGTACGCACAATGGGAGAATTTCCCAATCCGGACTATATCGGTGATACAATTATCAGAGTTCAGCCAACGGGAACACCACTTCGCCTACGTGATATCGCCACTGTTTCTGATGACTATGAGGAAGCACGCACACTTTCACGGATTGATGGCGAACCTTCTATCAGTTTAAGCGTTCAAAAAAAGAAAGAGGGCAACACCATCTCTTTGGTAGCAGAACTTCGAGATTTAGTTAAAGAACGTCAGGCGGATCTTCCTGAGGGTGCCGTGTTGACACCCGTCAACGACTATTCTGTGATCTTAAAAGAGAGGTTGGGTATTCTTGAAACAAACGCAATTTTCGGGCTTATTCTCGTTATATTAATGCTTTTCCTGTTTATTGGTTGGCGAAATGCGTTGTTTGCCGCACTCGGCATTCCAGTAGCGTTTATGGCGACATTTTGGTTCATGTCACTGGCCGGGTATACGCTGAGCGGCGTAGCACTGTTCGGTCTCATCTTAGTTGTTGGGATTGTTGTTGACGATGCCATTGTTGTTATAGAGAACACCTATCGACACATTGAGGCAGGTGAATCGCCAAAAGTTGCTGCTATTCGCGGGGCAGAAGAGGTTGGTTGGCCTGTTTTAGCGGCAAGTTTGACAACAATTGGCGCATTTGGTCCCTTGATGTTTATGTCCGGTGTTTCAGGACAGTTCATGCGGATCGTGCCAATAATGGCGATTATCGTCTTGGTGGCTTCTCTCTTTGAAGTCTTCGTTATTTTGCCAGCACACGTATCTGAGTGGGGAAAAGCCAGAACCCGGACAGGACGCAGTAGACTTGACAACCTCCGCACCCGATCTCCACGTGCTTTTACCTTGAGCATCCTTTTTACAGGCTTTTTTGCATGGTTCACCACGATTTTTGACCTTATTCGGAACCGATATGTTAGAATCTTGAAAATAACGATCCGAAAAAGGTATGTATTTGTCGGAAGTGTTATTTTCATTGGAGTGATTGCGTGCGTCAGTGCTTTTTTAGTACTCGACAAGGAGCTTTTTCCGGGTGAAGATTTTCCGCAATTTTACGTCAAGGCAGAGATGCCACCGTCCTACGGTATGCAAGAGACAACAGATGTTGTCGCACAGCTTGAAGATGCAGCCAAAACTTTGCCGGAAGATGAGATTGCTGCTATTGTCAGCAACATCGGTTTACATACACCTACCTCAGGTCTTTTTGAAGGCGTTACCTACGGTTCTAATTTTGGTGAACTCATCATTGAACTTGTCCCTAAAGATCAACGCACTCGGAATACTGATGAGATCATCGCGACCTTGAGAAACAAAACTGCTAATATAAGTGGCATTGAAAAACTCAATTTTGTCAAACTCGAAGGCGGTCCACCACAGGGACAGGATGTTGAGGTGAAGGTGAAGGGCACACGTTTTGAAACGTTAGCAGAAATTGCTGATCGACTAAAGGTAACATTAAGTCAGATAGATGGTGTTGAAGACGTTCGCGATGATTTTCGTATCGGCAAATCTGAATTGCGAATCTATTTGAAACCTGAAAAAGCAGCCTTATTTGGAATGTCTACCCTACAAGTTGCACAAACCGTTCGGACCGCTATTGAAGGCGCGAAAGCCACTACCTATCGTGAGGCTGATGAAGCGATTGATGTGATCGTCAAATACAACGAAGACAGTTTACAAACGATTGAAGGAATTAGAGATATGTTAATTGCTACACCTACGGGTTTGATTGTTCCCTTAAAAGATGTTGCTGTAATAGCTAAGGAAAAAGGATATGCGGATATCCGCCGATTTGAAGGTGAACGCGCAATCTCTGTTTATGCTGTCGTTGATAGAACGAAAACCACACCTTTTAAAGTGAACCAAGAGTTAATCAGCGCCTTCGCTAATGTTGAAGCATTGTACCCGGGTTATCGGCTCGATTTCCGTGGGGTTTTCGACGAAATACGGGAATCCTTTTCAGAGCTATGGAAACTATTTATTGTTGGAATTCTTGTTATCTATATGATATTAGGCGCACAATTCAAATCGTTTACGCAGCCAATTATAATTCTTTTTGCCGTGCCGTTTGGTATGATAGGGGCGATGGTTGGGCTACTCCTTTCCAATGCAACACTCAGTATGGTGGCAATGTTCGGGATTGTCGCGCTTGCGGGAATTGTCGTGAACGATTCAATTGTGATGATTGATTTTATCAATAAGTACCGAGAACGTGGTTTTAACAGATGGTATGCCATTCTGAAAGGTGGAAGCGTACGTTTACGCCCAATTATTTTAACTTCAGTAACGACAATTTTTGGACTAATTCCGATGGCACTTGGACTTGGTGGAAAATCCCCTATCTGGCAGCCGATGGCAAATACCATCATCTTTGGTCTTGCCTTTGCAACGATTATGACGCTGTTTGTGATGCCTTCCTTGTATGCAATCACAACAGACCTACGCGGGGTTTTCCTTAAAGACCCAGAGGCGCGGTTCCGCACTGTTTCAGATGAAGAATTGTTAGGTGCTGCTGTTCCAGCTGATGATTAAAATTTAATACTTAACAATCTTTGCAGTGAAGAAGCAAGACAGTATGCTTCTTGCAACAACTCACTCAGGTAGCAATTGACAATTTATTTTTAGAAGTGCCCAGATATGTTATGATTCTAATATGAATGAAATAGTCTGAATGATGCCACAATGAGCATGGAGAATATAAAATGGCAACGTTAGAAGGTTTCAGAGTGAGAAATTTCGGAGTTCTCAAGGATGTGACACTCGGTCGTCTTTGGGACAGACAGAAGGAAGAAGCACTAACTCCAATGACTGCAATAATCGGAAAAAATGGGGTCGGTAAGAGTGCTTTATTTGATGCTTTCGGTTTCTTGTCCGATGCGCTTAACTTTAATAATATTGAGGAGGCTTGTGATGCACGTGGACGTGGCGGCTTTAATAAAATGCGAACGCAAGGGGCAACAGTTCCTATTGAATTTGATGTGTACTACAGAGAACACGGAAATGCCAGACCGATTACATACCAAATTGCCATTGCCATGGACAAATTTGGACGTCCTTATGTGCTGCGAGAACGTCTTCGACAGAGGCGTAAGGGACAGAAGCGTGGTTGGCCCTTTTCTTTTTTAATGTTAAATGACGGTAATGGTGTAGCATGGAAAGGTGAGCAAGTAGGACTTCAAATTATCGAAGAAACAGAAGATTTTGATCTTTTCAAAGAATTGAGAAAAGAAAGGGAATCTGGAGAAACAGAAAATATTGAATTAGATGATCCTCGAAAACTTGGTATTGCTACACTTGGTGCCTTAAAACAACATCCCCGAATCGCTGCTTTTCGTAGATTCATTGAAGGGTGGTATCTCAGTTACTTCACTCCCGATGCAGCACGTAGCCTGCCACTTTCGGGACCACAAGAACACTTAAATATTCACGGAGATAACCTTGGCAACGTTGTGCAATTTATGGAACGCGAACATCCACAACGTTTCAAAGCGATTCTAAAGAAAATCGCTGATAAAATACCAGGGATAGATCAAATTGATACAGAAAAAACGAGTGACGGTAGATTGTTATTAAGATTTAATGATAAAGGCTTCCAAGATCCTTTTTACGCGCAGCAGATGTCCGATGGGACACTTAAATTATTCGCCTATCTGTTGATGCTTGAAGATCCAACTCCACCTCCGTTTATTTGTATTGAGGAACCGGAAAACGGCTTGTACCATAAACTATTAGAAATTCTCGCTACCGAATTCCGAGAACATGCAACGGGACTTAAAGGTGGCTCACAGGTTTTTGTTACGACGCATCAGCCATACTTTGTTGATGCATTAGGCCCGAAAGAGGTTTGGATTCTGGAAAAGGGCGAAGATGGGTTTTCTAATATTCGTCGAGCAAGTGAAGATACGCTCGTGAACAACCTTGTTGAGGAGGGACTTCCCTTGGGTGGACTTTGGTACAGTGACTATCTCGATCCGAGGTGATAAATGCACTTTGAAATACTTGTTGAAGACTTGTCAGGCAAGGCAACACTTGACATTTTAATGCCTAAGATTATTGGAAAACAACATACGTGTAGAGTTATTAGTTACTGAGGAATCGGTCATATTCCTAAAGACCTCAAGAGTCACACCGATGCACATAATCGTATTTTGCTTGATCGTTTGCCTGAACTACTCAAGGGTACGGAAAGACATATATCAACAATCCTGCCAAATATTCAACAGTGTTGATTGTGGTATGTGATTTAGATGATAAATGTTTGAAAAAAATTCGTCAAAAACTTCTTGATATGTTAAATGAGTGTAAACCCGAAATAGAAACCCGGTTTTGTATTGCCGTGGAAGAGGGTGAAGCATGGTTTCTTGGCGATCTCTCCGCTATCAAGAAAGCTTATCCAAAAGCCAAAAACAATATACTTAACCGTTACCAGAACGACTCCATTTGTGACACGTGGGAACTTCTGGCTGATGCAATATTTGTGGGAGGTTCAAGTAAATTAAAAATAAGAGGGGGGCAGGCTGTTGGTAGGGAAAAATCAACATGGGCAGAGAAAATAACTCCATATATGGATGTCAGTAAAAACAAGTCAAAAAGTTTCTGTTATTTTCGTGATAAAATCCGAGAACTAATCTGAATATCCTCATTAAACTCTCAATTGATTGAAAGTGAATTGACGGTAAAGTTCAATCCTTACCCTTTTTCTTGAAAAAAGAAATTTACCATATTCTTAACAAATTCTTGAGAAAACAAGAACAACGGTGAAGAGGGAAAGATTTAGCTGAGCTGGTTATGGATAGCATCCTACCTTTAGTTAGGCGAAGGTATAGTTTTGCAATTCTAACTCTGAAGGAAAAATTGTTAAAGGGTTTGCTGTGCCTGAAGCAATATGGAATGTATCCTCCAGTCTTACTCCGCCTGTTCCAGGGACAGAAAGAACTGGGTGTCCGACGGTTACAGTCATTCCCTCACGAATTTGAATGCCGGAATCGCCAGGGTGGATTGTAGGCGCTGGTGTCTCCTCAAAACTTAAACCGATGCTATGACTTATACCAAATTAACGAGAATTGCATTGTTTTCATTGCCGATGGTAAGGGCGGGCACAGAGACCCGCCCCTACGATT
>JAGWBU010000016.1:53312-56696 GCA_021295735.1 Candidatus Poribacteria bacterium
AATTGCATTGTTTTCACTGCCGATGGTAAGGGCGGGCACAGAGACCCGCCCCTACGATTTAGGGTAATTTGGTATAACATCATATAGCACATATTCAAATATGTCAAATTTTCGACCTGTTTTACTTTGCACACCCTATTGCAATATCCCCTCAAATATGCTAAACTATTGAATACCGTTTATGTAAATGAAGGAGAGAGAATGAAAACAACAGTTAGTATTGTAGACGATGCCTTTTATATTAATGAGAAAATCACCTATCAGGGACGATCCTACGAAGGCAACAAGATTGAAGGTTTGCTGCTCAACAGTCGCATGGTGCAAGGCATTTTTGATGATCGGAACTCGGAAACTATACACCGATGGGAATATCCGGACACAGGCAAATGGGATACCGAACGTAACACACGTGAATTTTTAGCTGCGATGCCAACATGGCGTGCACACGGCGTGCTGGCATTCACTATTAACCTGCAAGGTGGCAGTCCTGAAGGCTATTCTAAATCTCAACCTTGGCACAATTCTGGGATAGAAGCGGATGGAAGCCTAAACACAGATTATCTTTCACGACTCCAAAGAATAATTGATTTTGCGGATGAACTTGGAATGGTTGTTATTCTCGGCTATTTCTATTTTGGGCAAGACCATCGACTCACCGATGAAGATGCAGTAATTCGTGCTACGGCCAACGCTACCCAATGGCTCTTTGATAACGGCTATACTAACGTTATTGTTGAGGTTAACAATGAATGCAACGTAAGATATTCCCATGAGATTCTACAACCACAAAGGGTTCATGAACTAATTGAGCGGGTAAAATCTACAACGCAAAACGGAAGGAAATATCTGGTTGGGACAAGTTATGGCGGTGGTCGCGTGCCGTTAGAAAATGTTGTTCGCGCCTCAGATTTTCTGCTTGTTCACGGTAACGGAGTCAAGGACCCGAACCGAATCGTTGAAATGGTACAACAGACGCGCAAAGTGCCAGGATATCGTCCAATGCCGATCCTATTTAACGAAGATGACCACTTCGATTTTGACAAACCATTTAATAACTGCATCGCTGCTATCAGTCAATACGCTTCATGGGGCTATTTTGATCCGGGTGAAAATGACTACCATCACGGATACCAATCTGTACCTGTGCAATGGCAGATTAACACACCAAGAAAACGTGGCTTTTTTCAATTAATAAGCAAGATCACAGGACATAACGCTTAGAAAGGAATACTAAGAATGCCAGAAGGAATTCAACCGTACCATTTTGCCATTGCAATTGGTGTTATTATTTTGATCGCGACAAGTGTCCGAATTCTCAAAGAATACGAACGCGCTGTTATCTTCCGATTAGGACGACTCACAGGCACACGCGGTCCTGGTCTCGTGCTGATGATACCGTTCTGGATTGAACGGATGCAACGTATTAGTCTAAGGGCTATCGTCAATGATGTAACCCCACAAGATGTAATTACAAAAGACAATGTATCCGTTAGTGTCAACGCAGTACTGATGTTCAGAGTAATCGAAGCAGATAAGGCAGTTATTGAGGTAGAAGACTTCGGATTTGCAATTGGTCAGATCGCACAAACAACACTCCGAAGTGTGCTTGGACGCGCAGAACTTGACGACCTATTATCTGACCGAGACAAACTAAATCAGGATTTAGAGGAAATTATTAAAAAGCAGTGTGAACCGTGGGGAGTTGAAGTACAAGCAATGGAAATTAAGCACGTTGACCTACCAGTAGAAATGCAACGGGCAATGGCAAAACAAGCAGAAGCGGAACGGGAACGAAGAGCAAAAGTAGTGCATGCTGAAGGTGAATTTGAATCTGCAGATATCCTAACCAACGCCGCTGAAATCCTGAGTAAAACACCTACCTCTATACAATTACGATTTCTACAGGCATTGGTAGAAGTGAGCGCGGAGAAAAATTCAACTGTCATCTTCCCAATTCCGATTGATTTATTGACCCCATTTCTGAATAAGGAGGAGAATGAATAAGAAAAAGATATAATGCTTTAACTACCAGTCCTCATCAAAGAAAGGCGTACTGGGGTAGTTGTAAACATTACCCTCATAGTTGCGGAGTTGGATTTCATCGTCATCAAAAGCGACAACTGGATCAGGCATTAATGCTATTTTTCCGCCGCCGCCTGGCGCATCAATCACATAGTGCGGTACACCCAGTCCAGAAATATGTCCACGTAACGAAGCGACAATATCTAATCCCGTTTTAACTGCTGTCCGGAAATGGTCTGTGCCAACTACAAGGTCAGCTTGATAGATGTAATACGGCTTGACACGAATCCGCAATAACGCCTTCATCAGTTCTACCATCACCGCTGGATCGTCATTCACACCTTTGAGCAACACTGTCTGGTTGCCGAGTGGAATTCCCGCATCAGCTAACATACCGCATGCTTTTTCCGTTTCAGGTGTAATCTCACGAGGATGGTTGAAATGTGTGTTGATATAAAAAGGGTGGTATCGTTTTAGAATTGTGCACAACTCAGGGGTAATTCGTTGTGGCAATGTTACCGGCACTCGTGAACCTATTCGGATGATCTCCAAATGTTCTATAGCACGCAATCCACCTACGATCATCTCAATTTTCTTATCTGTCAACATTAGTGGGTCACCACCAGAAATAATAACATCTCGAATCTCTGGGTGAGATTGAATATAAGCAAGTCCGGTCTCAATATTATTTTCTGAAATGGAATGCGGGTCACCGACCTTCCGTTTGCGAGTGCAAAAACGGCAATAAATAGGACACATATAATTGACATAAAAGAGGGCACGGTCAGGGTATCGGTGCGTGACATTTGGCACTTCACTATCGTCTTCTTCGTGAAGCGGGTCCTCTACACCTGTGCTGATTAACTCACGGGTATCTGGGACTACTTGTTTCCAAATAGGATCCCCCGGTTTTTCTATAAGACTGAGATAATAAGGGTTGATGCGGATCGGAAATTCTTTGTGGATGCGCCGCATCTCTTCTACGTCAACGTCAAATACAGCCGCGAGTTTTTCTGGTGTGTTAACAGTATCTCTAACAAGTTGTTTCCATTCTTCCATATATGCGATCCTCTAACAAATATAATTGATACGCTTACTGGGATACTTTCAGGAGAAAGTTAAATTATTACGTTTCTTTTATCTGTTTTAAGCGTTACAAATAAGTAACTGAGTAATTTTTACCAAAATTTTTTAAACAATAAGAAAAATAAACCGTTTCTCTACATAAACGAATTCATGATACATTTATTTAAGCCAGAAGTCAAGGGAAATATTGGCAGTTAGGTGTGTAAATATTTGGTTACATAGGTTCAATTTGCAATGATTACGCGGCGTTTTCCACTGTAGGGCGGGGTCCCGGGG
>JAGWBU010000159.1:0-6592 GCA_021295735.1 Candidatus Poribacteria bacterium
GATACTCCTTATAATTAGATTGTTATTATACCACAATCTTGGTTTAGACAGTGGCCCTAATTTCCGATGGCAGTACAAAATGTCTTAAATTTTCCGAGTGAAGTATAATCCTATAAATTTTTTTCTTTTCTGGTAATGAAACAACCACTATAGAATCATTTCGGGCAAATTCTCTTTTATCAAGTAATGCAAATCCTGTATTATTTGATGTAAACGCTGCTTCTCCTACAGTTTCAAGATTTCCATCAATCATTTGCGGGCTCGTTGATTGCGCTCCATCCATTAGTGCATAGTTATCACTCCATTCCTGAGATGAAAAAATTGTGCTACATCCGGTAATCATAAAAGAAATACAAAACAGAAAAAGATAATTGAAAAATTGATTGAACATAGTCTATCCTTTTTGTTGATTTAGATATTCTTTCGATGAGGGTTTTACATAACTAATGATTTAAACAGACTCCCCAAAACCCACAACAACCCATAAAAATTTGCTGATATAACGACTTGTGCCAGTTAGTTCTTTTTATGTAATATTATATTTCACACATTTAGGATTTTCTGTTTTCTAAGTGCATCCTTATGCTACCTTATAGTAAATCACCCTATAAAAACCCAAGTTGCTACCGATTTCGTAAATTCTCTTGTAGGAGGGGTTTCTAACCCCGATTTATAACAAAAGACATCCAGAATCGTCTTTTTGTTCAAAATTTTGTAAGTAGCAACTTGTGTTATAAAAGGAAACATAAGTATGCACTTACAGGATACCTTAGAACAGTATGTTATGCAACTGAAAAATACCCCGCGCACGCTTGAAGCAGTCGTGTCTGTCTGTCGGAAAATCATGGCAACGCTTTATGACCATATTTCCCGGGCGTAGAAACACTCCGTCCGGGTCCAACAAACCGATGTCCTGACAGCGACATACTCACATGGGTGCTTGAACTGATAGGGGAGGACAGTGAACTGTCAGGATATAATCTTATCAAAGCACAACTCGGACATCTATTTACATATTTGCCCGAACGCTCTCGCTTCAATCGCAGGCGGCGGAACTTGTGCCACAAAAAGACTTGACACCTTCTTAGGATTTCGTGGGAGTGTTATAACCACCGCTTACGGGCTCCCTGCCGATTTTGCCATCGCACCTGCGGATACCGATGATAGAGAAGTGCTACCCTTTAAGCGTGAATATCACACCTATTTATGCACAATCCTAATTATAATTGGCATTTCCCCTTTAAATCATGTAAAATTACTTCGTAAACAACTTACAAAAAAGGACGTTAAGTCTGTTAGAGCAATTCTTAAACTTATAGGAATGAATATGTGAGAGTACCCGAAATGCCAGAATCCAATCAACCCGTAGACTATTTAGAACGGCTTCGCCATTCAACTGCACATATTATGGCGTATGCCGTGCAACAACTGTTTCCTGATGGTGAAAACACCGTCAAATTGGCGATCGGCCCTCCGATAGAAAATGAATTTTATTACGATATGGAGGTGCCCCGTCCAATTACGCCCGACGATTTTCCTGAAATAGAAAAACGCATGAAGGCTATGATTAAAGCCAATGTGTCTTTTGTGCAAGAAACATGGACTTATGATAAAGCACGTGAGTGGTTCACTGAACGCAACCAAACATTTAAACTGGAATTAATAGAAGGAATTTCTGACCAAGAGGTTAGTGCTTCAGATGAAGGCGTTGCAGACGAGGGCGTTTCTATCTATCATAATGGAGATTTTACCGATCTCTGTAAAGGTCCGCACATTGAAAAAACAGGCGAATGCAGACATTTTAAGCTGCTTCGTGTTTCTGGCGCGTATTGGCGGGGTGATAGCAATCGCGAGCAATTACAACGGATATATGGCACCGCATGGGAAACAAAAAATGACCTGCAAGCGTATCTGAAGCAACGTGAAGAAGCAGCAAAACGTGACCATCGGAAATTAGGACGCGAATTGGAACTTTTCCAGATGCATCCCGAATCTCCTGGGAGTGTGTTTTGGCTTCCCAAAGGAGCGTTCATTTACAATCATTTGTCCGAAAAGGTTAGAAAACTCTATCTCAGTGAAGGCTACCAAGAAGTGCGGACACCACTCATCTATGATAGTAGTCTATGGGAAACTTCAGGACATTGGGAACACTTCAAAGATGATATGTTTCTGATTGAAAATGAAGAAGGTGATCCAACGAGTGCGCTAAAACCGATGAATTGTCCTGCACATATGCTTATTTACAAAAGCACACGCCACAGTTATCGCGATTTGCCATACCGACTTCATGACCAAGGCGTGTTGCATCGGAATGAAGCAACAGGAACGCTAAGCGGCTTGTCTCGTGTTCGTCAATTATGTCAAGACGATGCACATAACTTCGTAACCGAAGACCAGATCGCTGATGAATATGAGCGTATCCTTGGACTTTTCCAACGTATCTACAGCAAATTTGATCTGCCGTTCCGATGTGATTTTAGCACACGCAACCCGGAAAAATTTATGGGGGATGTAGATGTCTGGAATCGTGCTGAAGATATACTTGAATCTGTGCTGAAAAACAACCAGATTGAATATGCTGTTGATCCGGGAGAAGCAGCGTTTTATGGGCCAAAACTTGATTTTCAAGTTCGAGACTCGCTCAACCGAGATGTGCAATGTGCTACTGTCCAACTCGATTTTCAGCTGCCTGAACGGTTTGAATTGATTTATATCGCACCAGACGGTTCTGAAAAGAGACCTGTTGTAATTCATAGAGCGATTTGTGGGAGTTTTGAACGGTTTATTGCGATGCTTATTGAACACTATGCAGGTGCTTTCCCAACATGGCTTTCTCCTGTGCAGTGCGTTGTGATGACAATCAGTCAAAGATTCGTAGATTACGCTACTGAAATTCAGCAACTTTTGCTACAGAAAGACTGTCGTGTTGTGTTAGATAATAGTGATGATAAGATTGGAGCAAAAATACGTCACGCTCGCCTACAACGGGTTCCGTATATGTTAATTATTGGTGAGCGCGAACAACAAAACCGAACTGTCAGCGTCCGAAGCCGAGATGAAGGAGACATCGGCGCAATGCCGCTTGATAGTTTCGTTGACAGAATCATTCGTGAAGCTGATTTAGATTTTTAATAAATATTAATTATCATGCAGGTTACTCGCCTGCTGTAGGAGTAGGTAATTTTTTTACCGCCTAAAAACACTAAAAGGAGTAATGAAATGTTTAAAGTATTGTCATGCCTACTGTTCATCGGGATATTCGTTTTCAGCGGATGTGGTCCCTCCAAACAGGTCACCCGTATTGATAGTGATACCACTGTCGACCTCTCTGGTAGATGGAACGACACAGATTCCCGCTGGGTTGCTGAAACTATGATTTCAGACTGTTTAGGGCACGTCTGGATTACTAACCACATGACTCAGGCAAAAGGAGCAATACCTGTCGTTATTGTGGGCGGCATCCGAAATAAGAGTACGGAACATATTGCCACCCAAACGTTCATCAGCGATATTGAACGGGCATTCATCAATTCTGGAAAAGTCCGTCCTGTCGCCAGCAAAAGCGAACGTAGTGAAATCCGAGAAGAACGCGCGGATCAGAGTGAAAACGCAGCAATTGAAACAATCAAACGTATGGGACGGGAACAAGGTGCTGATTACATGATGACAGGTGAAATCAACACCATTGAGGATCGCGAAGGTAATAAACAAATTGTGTTTTACCAGACAGATCTCACGTTGACTAACATTGAAAGCAACGAAAAAGTTTGGATCGGTCAGGAAAAAATCAAAAAGTTTATTGGGCGAAAAAAGTTTAAAATGTAGTCCAATTCAGACTCATTCTAATGTTGAATTATAGGGCGGGTGCTAATTCCCGCCCACTCTAATTGTTTAAAATCTGTAATATAATGACCAAATTTCTACCTTTTTTACTTATCATTTCTCTGACGATAGGATGTGCGGGTTATAATTTTGAAAAAGTTGAAATTAACCTTAAAACCGGCAAACCAGTAGATGCCTACAACTATCTCAAGAAAAACGCACCGAAAAACCCTGATATCCCGCATCAGTATGAATTGGGATTAACCGCTCACTATGCTAATCTATTTCCAGAAAGCAGTAAAGCATTTGAACAAGCAGAATTGATCGCGGAAGATCGCTTCACCAAAAGTGTTTCAAAGGAGGCACTTTCCCTTGTTACCACTGATAAACTCCGTCCTTATGTTGGCACCCGATACGAGAGGTTGTTAGGTCACTATTATAGTGCTCTTAATTATATCTACAAAGGAAATTTAGACGATGCGTTGGTTGAATGTCGTCGCGCTACCAATTTAATTCAATATTTTAAAGGTGAAGAGAAAGAGTATAATTTCTTTAGTACTGGGTTTCTTACACATTTCTGCGGTATGGTGTTTGAAGCAGCGGGTGAATGGAATGATGCTTTTATATCATATAGACAAGCAGAGGAATACTATAAAAATGCTGCTGCGATTACTGGCGTCCCGATGCCTGAAGATGTCGGTCATTCCTTGGTGCGTGTGTCGCGTAAACTCGGTTTCACTGAGGAGTATGAGCGTTACCGTACACAATATGAAGAACCAGCACCACTCCCTGAAAATCATGGCGAGTTAATTCTTTTTTATGAAACGGGTTATGTTCCACGGAAACGTGAAGAAACCTTGACCTTTCCTATTCTCAAAACCGATAAATTTGGCGAAAATGACGACAAAGACTCTATAAAGTTTGCCCGTACCCTTAGAACACGTCAGGGAATGGTTGTTGAAGAAATAAAACTTGAATACCTTGTACATGTTGCAATGCCGACAATTCGTTCCAATCGTCCAAGGTTTGCAGGTGTTAGGATTTCAGTAGAAGAAGAAATAGCCGATGGTGTGTTGATAGAGGACATAGAAACAATGGCGATTGAAACGCTTGAATCTGAACGTCCTATAATACTTATTCGGACTTTAGTGCGTGCCTTGGGAAAATACTTAATATTCCGTAAAGCAAAGAAGGAAAACAAAGTTTTAGGCGCAGTTGTCAATCTTGCTGGTGTGCTAACTGAAAGTGCAGATGTACGTTCTTGGCAAACACTTCCAAATCAAATATTTATGGTGCGGATGCCGCTTTCTGCAGGCACTCATAAAATCAATCTCTCTTTTCTAAATGCTAACGGACGAGTCAGTGGAAATGAGTCTATTTCAGATGTTAAAATTACCTCAAATCGGATAACCTTCCTCAACTTCCGAACATATAAGTAAATATCGCTATAGAGAATAGACATGCAACGTATTTATCTTGATTACAATGCTACAACCCCACTCCGCTCTGAAGTCCGGGACGCGATGATGCCTTTTCTGACAGATGCGTTCGGTAACGGGTCCAGCATTCACGCTTATGGGCGTGAAGCACGCAACGCAATTGACACAGCACGCGAACAGGTGGCAGAACTCATTGGTGCAAAAAGCTCCAGTGAAATTGTGTTCACTGGAAGTGGCACAGAGGCAGATAACCACGCCATCAAAGGACTAACTGAACTGCAAAAGAGTCGGGGAGAAGGAAACCATATCATTACCTCATCTGTAGAACATCACGCTGTTTTGCATACCTGTCAATATCTGGAGCAAAGCGGTTTTGAGGTGACGTATCTACCTGTAGACCGATACGGGCGTATTGAAATTGAACAACTCCGTTCAGCCATTCGTGATACAACAATTCTAATTTCCATCATGCATGTCAACAACGAAAACGGCACTATTCAACCGCTGGAAGAAATTTGTCAAGTTGCGCAGGAACACGACATCCCTGTTCATACCGATGCTGTGCAATCAATTGGTAAATTAGATGTTGATGTACAGGAACTCGGTGTTAATCTGTTGTCGCTTTCGGGTCACAAAATATATGCGCCGAAAGGTATTGGTATGTTATACATCCGCCGCGGCGCACGTTTGGCAAACCTTGTGCATGGTGGTTCACATGAACGCAATAGACGTGCAGGGTCTGAAAACGTCCCCGCTATCGTTGGACTTGGTGTTGCAGCAGAACTCGCTATGCAAGAACGGAATGCTTATGTTGAACACTTAAAAAAATTAACTGATCGACTCCGTGACGGACTTGATGCACACATTGATCGGTTACACTACAATGGACACCCCGAATACTGTGCACCCGGTACGCTCAACGTTTCTTTTGAGTCAGTGGAAGGGGAAAGTCTGATCTTGCGACTGGATATGGAGGGAATCTGTGTGTCAACAGGTTCAGCGTGTACTTCAGGGTCTATGGAACCGTCGCATGTGCTTGCTGCTCTTGGATTACCACCCAGATTAGCACAGGGTACTGTGCGGTTTTCACTCGGTAGGAACACGACTGAGGAAGAAATAGATACGGTAATTGCCAAATTACCGAAGGTGATTAAGCAAATGCGAGCGTTGTATAGAAGCTAATAGAACCTATAATTTGAAAATATAATACACCTGGATAGCAGGGTGATTTAGTTTTAAGAATTATCAGTTGATGTGTGTTACTGATAGTTTATTTCGTCCGTCGGGTAGAGCGGTAGCGTAAACGGACAGGGGAAGCCCGTTTCGGGTTT
>JAGWBU010000159.1:6615-9985 GCA_021295735.1 Candidatus Poribacteria bacterium
TTTCCCGACAAATACCAAAAGCCAAATCAACGCCAAGCACGCGTATGGCACTTGTCGTATTTGGCGTTGATTCACCGCATCGGACTTACATGAGTTGGTAGTCACTAATTGGCAGGACATCATTGCGGGGGCGCTTTGTCCGCGCGATATATCGGCGTTGAAAACGCCTCCCACAAGAGCCTTTGGGATAAATACGGAGCGGTTAGAAACCGCTCCTACCGAGTCGGAATAGGTGGTCATGTTTTCTTAAATTGACACCTATGGGGCGACTTGGACCTCCACCCCAGGCTGTTTGGGTGACATGTGGCAACATCCCAAATACTGTTATGCGTGAAATTCTACACCAACACTTTCAAAATGCCATTTCACGTTTACAAACTGGTATCGCTTTGGTAGAAATCCCTGACTTCACATAAACTACAACCTATCTCAAAAATCATCTGTAGGGCGAGGTCCCGGGGAATGCCATAAGGCATTCATACCGTTGATTTGGTGCCTCGCCATGTCTTTCAGATGGAACAACGGGCCGGCACAGGGACCCGCCCCTACAATATGAGGAAGCGTTAGATAAAACAGAGCAAGCCTAACAAAATCTGATTTATGAGATACGCAGTAAATTGAATATTATAGAACTACAATTTCTTCGGATTCCAGAATGCACTGATTACCGCAGTAATCGGAATTGCTAATACCAAGCCGAGTGTACCCGCCAGCAAACGCACAATCTCCGCTGACACGACTCCAAGGCTTAATAACTGCACTGCAGGTTCTTTAAAAAATTCAAGATTTGGTGCTGCTATCGTAATCACCAGTAACAACTCCACGCCAAGATAAGCGAATACCAAGGTATTGACCATCGTACCGAGAATGTCGGTGCCAACATTGAGTCCAGAGGCGATTAATCGCCATGTTGGCATATTCGGGTTTGCGCGGCGAATCTCTTCCATACTTGAAGCCACTTCAATCGCACCATCAACCGCTACGCCTAAAACTCCCATTAACATTCCTGCCAACAGAATTTGCACGAAATCAAAAGGGGGTGTCCGCGTTGCCTCAACAATATCTGCAGCAATGGCACTCTCTAAACCCGTAAAATGCAGCTGTTTTTGCGCAAAAAGCACGATCAAACCTGCTACAAGGATACCACCCATTGTTCCCAACACTGCGGAATAGGTTTTCCGACTCGGACCAATAACAAACACCAACGATACAAAAGCTACTACTCCCGAGGTAAGTGTAACAACAAGAATTGCGTTCATACCCTGTGAAATCAGGGGAAGCATGAAGAAGTAGATAACCGCACCAGAAATTAGCATCGCACAAACCGTACGGATACCTTCAATTCTTCCGACAAGAATAATAAGCAGAAACATCCCACCAACAAACCAGATAAGATATTTATCGCGAGCATATTCTTGTACAGTGTTTCCAAGAATAATTTGCTCAGAATCACCTCCAACCTTGCAAAGTACGATGTCTCCAGGCTCTGCGGGAATGCTTAACAACGGCATACTGTGATTGACAATATTCCGTAAAACTAAGTGTTTCCCTTTATACATCCCACTAAGTATCTTAACTTCAAGTACATGATTTTCAGTTTCAGCATCATATACGTTGAGATTACTTGTTCCATCATGTGCGATGCGAATACTGTAAGTCTGTTCGTACTCTGCATCGGAAATCAACCATCGACTGTCTTTCCACGGTTTTATTGAGATAGTCGCGTCATCGGATAAAGCAATTCTATTGTTAGCAAATGCCTCCCGTAATGCCGAAGGCACAATTTTCTTCTCTAAATCAGTTGTATTAGTTCCATCAATAGTGAACAGAAGATCTCCAGTTGATTCGAGTAATCGAATCACTTTCCCCTTTGCATATTCTTGTTTTGTAATAAGTTTTCCTTGTTCATCATGTAATTCAAAAATTGTAGCAGAAAGTCCGCGTGTGCGATAGTAAACAAACGTTGAACCGATCAACACAAGAATCAATGCGATTGGTACTGCAACTCGGCGGGAAAAAATGCGAGTGCCGCTATGTGTTGACTCACTACCGAATAATTCTTCTAACTCCTCTTCGGTCGGTAAATTTTCGTGAATCTCCGATCTGCTTACTTCTATATATTTTGTAAGGAAACCTGCAACCGTGGCTGCAATCGGAACGGTAAGAACAAGGCCAATAGTTCCAACTACTGCCTGAATAATAGCAACAGCTGTTGTCTCATCGTTGACCAATCGCAGAAACGGATATAAGAAACCTGCTTCAGGAAAATCGATGCGTGGCAGCAGCATTGTGATCATGTGTGCACCGAGGTAGGCAAAAATAAGCGTATCTGCCATTGTCCCCATAATATCCCGTCCAACGTTCAACCCTGCGCGGATAGCTTGTCGGACACTAATGTTCGGATTCACCTGTTTGACTTCATGCACACTGGAAGATATGGACATGCTCACATCCATCATCGCGCCGACTGCTCCCAAAATGATGCCAGCAGATAGGATACCTGTAAAATTCCAATGGTGTGCCGCCGGTGTCCGCCATAGTGCAATACCGAGTTCCAGAAAGCCAAACTCTTGTGCTAATCCGGTTAATACCATCAAATGTTGGCTGAGGACAGACAAGATACCAACAGCGGTTAATCCTCCCAGTGTCCCGATCACACCTGAGACAACTTTGAAACTAAATCCTGTAATGAGAAGGAAAGTTACTAATGTTAGAAATGCAGCGATTAACAACGCTACAGCAATCGGGTTGTAGCCGCTGACAGTTAGTGGAACAAGGATATAAAGAACAGAGAGGGCAGTAACAAACAATGTCAACATCGCACGTACGCCCTTCATTCCTGCAACCAGTATCATCAGAACCCCTAAAGCACCTGCAAGGTACAGCAAAAATGGAGTTCTGAAGTACTCTCCCATTGATACAGAATCAATTTTGGGATTTAAAGGATCACGGATTGGAATCTCAAGAAACAATATATCGCTTTTGCTTATCACACGGTCACTAAAAGCGCGTCCAATCCATATATTGTTTACTTGAACTGTCTCTCCGCGGAATTGGCCGGAGAGGATACGGAAGGATAGAATTTGGTCTGCCTCATCACTTGTATCTATGTTAATTACACGTCCTAAACATACCAGAACCTGCAACTCACCACTCTTCGTTACTTCAGCAAAACGGTAAAGTTTCAGATGTAAAAAGGCAACACTTAGCAGAATAAGCAAAATACCGATGATTTTGATATATGTTTCCCGCATTTTTTCCTCTCAGTTTTTGTGTGATCTAATAATAGATATTAGCACTCCCTGTCAAACCCCCTGCCTTTAGGTAGGGGATGTAGACAGCTCAGCAGTTTATGTGTCAAAAAAACCTT
>JAGWBU010000160.1:0-9749 GCA_021295735.1 Candidatus Poribacteria bacterium
AATTGACAGTTATGGAGCGGTTAGGAAACCGCACCTACCGTCCGGAAAATGCGATAAATCCCGTTAATTTGGTATAAAGACGAATGCGCCAAATCAACGGTATGAATGCCCTTTGGCATTCCCCGTATGGCATTCGTCATGATTCATACCATTGATTTCTTGATTTGGCGTATTCGGCGTTGATTCACAGGTGAGGTGTCCAATTATTTCCATATTTCACCATAAACAGTATTAGAAAGGTTGGTTATTATGTTTAAAGATATACAGAGATTTTTCCTGCTAACCGTCGGATTGTTATTTTGTTTCTTTGGATGCGATTCTCCGCAAGGTAATATTTTACTGCCCGATAATATTTTATCCGAAGATGTACAGCCTCCTAACACACAGTCTCCCCATGTGGGAAGTGGTGAAACTGCTAACGCTGAAGTCTCTTTTGAACAGAACCTTTCACCTATTCTCACCGCAAAATGCGCGTATGCAGGTTGTCACGTCGCTGGAGGACCAAAAAACCTTGATTTCAGCACATATCAAGCTTTCATAAAAGGCGGAGATGGAGGACCTGTATTCATTCCAGGTGATGCTCAAGGGAGTTCTATTATTGCAGAAATTGTTTCAGGTAGAATGCCGCTTGGTGGTCCCAAGTTGAGCGAGGCAGAAATCCAAGCTTTTACTGATTGGATTAATAATCAAGCGGCAACCGTTGATACTCCCATTGATGAATCACCTCAACCACAAACCCCGGTACCGACTGGCCAGACAGTTTCCTTTGAACAACACCTGTTACCTATCCTCACAGCAAAGTGTGCTTATTCTGGTTGTCATGATGCCAATGGACCCGACAATCTCGATTTCAGAACATACCAAACTTTCATAAGAAGCGCAGAGGATGAGGATGTATTTGTCCCAGGTAATGCCCGAAGCAGCGATATTATAGAAGAAATTGTTTCAGGGAGAATGCCTCCTGACGGACCCCGGTTGCCCAATGCGGAAATTCAACTCTTTATTGATTGGATAAATCAGCAAGACCCGGCAGATTTTCCTAACTTTCGTTATGACGATGATGATGATGACGATTACGACGATGATGACGATTACGACGATGATGATGATGATGATGACGACGACCACGATGATGATGACGATGATGATGACGTCGCCCACGATGATGACGACGATGATGATGACGACGACCACGACGATGATGACGATGATGATTAGATTTAATGAATATCGTTTTTCTATTCTCAGATGAACACACAGGAACGATGATGGGGCATAGCGGACATCCAGTTGTCCGTACACCGCACCTTGACCGTCTTTCCGAACAGTGCTACACTTATGATAACGCGTATTGCAATAGCCCAATCTGTACGCCATCACGTTTGTCTATGCTTACAGGACGTTATCTGCATCAGATTGAAGCATGGGATTTAGGGGCAATACTTGATCGGAAATACAAAACGTGGGGAGATTATTTGACAGAGGCGGGTTATGAGACCGTGTTGTGTGGACGCACACATTTCAATGGGACGGATCGGCTTCTCGGTTTTTCTGATCGCTTATTGGATGATCTGCCACGGTGGTGCAACATAAAAGGGAATCCGCCACGACGCACTGCGGATGCACGTCGGGGTTCCAATTCACACGTTACTGAATGTGGTCCAGGAGATCACGAACACACAAGGTATGACCGAAAGGTTGCGGACTTGGCAGTAGATTTTCTCCGCAGAAAAGTTGATGCACCAGACGATAAACCTTTCCTGCTTTATTGTGGATTCATGCACCCGCACTTTCCACTGATTGCACCACCTGAGTTTTTCTCATGGTACGATCCGGACACACTTGCGCTGCCAGAGACGTGGAACGAACCACTTGAATCACAGCACCCCGTAATCCAGCACCACCGTTGGGCGTGGCGTAACGACATTCCGCCACCAGAAGAAACTGTCCGCTGTGCGTTAGCCTCCTATTATGCGCTTGTTTCGTCTCTTGATGCGCAGATTGGACGGGTATTAGAAGCCATTGATACGTCGCCGTTACGTGAAAACACAGTCGTTATCTACACCAGCGATCATGGTGAAATGGGAGGGTACCACGGCATTTGGCAAAAGCAGTGTTTCTACGAACCGGCAGTAAAAGCGCCTTTAATGTTGCGCTTGCCTTCGGGTAAAATTGGTCGTGTAAAGCAAAATGTCTCTTTGGTAGATGTTTTACCAACTTTATTAGAAATTGCCGGTCTGGAAAAACCGTCCGATTTACCGGGTGACAGTCTACTGGAAATTGCCAATAAACAATCAGGCAAAACAACGCGTTCCGTCTTCTCAGAATACCACCACATGGGCATGCTAAACGCTGGATTTATGCTCAAACGTGGGGATTACAAACTATGTCACTACGTCGGAAGCCAACCACAGTTGTTCAACGTAAACATTGACCCATTAGAAAACGAAGATTTAGCACTAAAGCCTGAATATGCTGCAATTCGTAGTGAATTAGAAGATGCTCTGCATGCTATTGTTGATCCTGATCTTGAAGATGCGCGAGCAAAAGAAAACCAAGAGGCACGTAGGTCGCAAGGTAGGCATACCTAATAACATTTCTATATGATAATAGGACATTATTTCGTAGGTCGGGACAATTCGTCAATTAGAAATGGTATAACTATTCCACCTCGCCATCAAAATAATTTAGACTCTCACCTTTCCGATAAATTTCCCTAATCACATAAGGTAACACCTTGTTAGAATCCGGATATTCACTCACATCGTGTGGGGTAGTAGTACCAAGTATAAACAGTATAACTGGCGCATCACCTTCATTTACGAACTTATGTGTGCCGACCGGACCAGGTGGAAACGCAATGAAATCGCCTTGTCGCACTTCAAGATCGTCCCGCGGCGTTTTGAGTGTACAAGTGCCTTCCATGACGTAACACATCTCCTCGCCAAAATGGTGCAGGTGCATCGGGAAACTCGCCTTGCCCGGTTGTAGACGGTAAACGCAGTATCCTATATTTTTAGCACCGATAAGCGGGTCAATGTCTTTATATTCAAAACCGTAAGGGTTTGGTGCATCTCTATGCGCCCACTCAATTTCATCAATGTTGATACGATTGATATAGATATCGCTCCGTGCCTGCAGACACTCCACCAATTCTTGCCGTCCTTCTCTAAAGAGGGAGTGTCCGTCTCCAACAAGGACTGCGTTGAAATTCAGTGCTAACACCTTGCGCAGTTGCATCGCAGCTTTTGGGGCATCTTCTAATTTATCATCTGCAAGTAGTGTCAAGCGTCCCATCGGTTCACCAGCAACTATATCTCCAAAAAGGATTGCATTTTTCTGAGAAAAATAGAGCGCTATTTCTCCAGGGCTTTTGCCAAACGGGAGATGCACAGCTTGTAATCCGGGAACAATAGTTTCGCCATCACGGATTGTTCGAGACGGTTTAATCTCAAGCAAATCAGCATCCGCTTCATGCACAATCACTTCAGCCCCTGTCCATTCCTGTAAGGCAGCAGCTTCTCGTTCATGGTCACGATTTGTAATAACAATCCATTTCGCACCACCAAGTCCTTCAAATTGGACACGGTCGGCATCGCACGTTGCAACTGGATCAATTGCGATATTTCCCTCGTCTCTAACCCATAAATGTCCGTTAAAATCTATCTGCCGTGCCTCGCTAAACATCGACCAACTATATATGTCTTCAAAAATCAAACGTTTCATTTTTTGTCCTTTGATATAAGTCCGTATACCTCAATTTCCTGAGCGAACGGTTTACTTAATGCCTTTCGCTGCACGATGCCGCCATGCAGATGAGAATATTGAGGGACTCTGCGTTTATCTTCGGATGTGCCACCGACAAAAATACGTAATGATTGTGCCACAATACTCCTACGCATCTCAATCGCATTACCTCGGTTGTTATGAACCTCCAGAATCGCTTGCCAACGTCCGTCACCTTCTAACTGCTTATACAAAATTGCATCTGTAATGTTTGTGCCACGGATGATAATACGATGGATAGTTTTTCGGGTGAGGAGTGTCAAATGAATCCATCTGCCCTTCGCATACCCAACTGTTTTCAGATTACCATCTATCATTTCTGGCGCAGTACAGGTTACACCATCTGCAACCGAAAGATTCTCCCATTCCTGCGGTTCAATTAGCATTTGGAATGCTTTTGATTGGCATCCCAAAACTATTACGCAAGCACATATCAGTAAGAGGATATATAGGTAACGTTTCATCGTTTTTTCTCCGTTACATTTGCGGACTTCTTTGTAATTATGCTACTCCAAAACCATTTTGCATCAACCCAATATCATATTAAGATTATACCATATTTACGCTTTTAATTTGACTTTTCTCAGCAATCTGTGTATACTTGTAGTATCTATTAAGCCGGGATGCTGGAATTTGGTAGACAGGCTAGATTCAGGTTCTAGTGTGCATTTCGCGCGTAAGGGTTCGAGTCCCTTTCCCGGCATGTTATTCCCTTTGCAGCGTCTCTGGAACTAACCAGAGGAAGATACCGACCGCAAGGTAACCAATTCCGCCTAAAGCAAAACCCGAAAAACCCAATCCAAATAGATCCGCGATATTTCCAACAACGACAGGTCCCGCGGAACCACCAAAATCCCCAGTAAGTCGCCACAACCCAAGGAATTCTCCAGTACCTTCCTTCGGTGCTAAATCCGCACCGAGTGTCATCATTGTTCCTGATGCGATTCCGTTACCAAATCGCATCACAATTGCCGCCAATAGAAGCCATGTAAACGTATGCGTAAATGGCATCAACACCATACCCGTAGCAAAGATATAGATACCCGGCACCGTTGCGTATCGCCTACCGAAACGATCCATCATAAACCCAGCCACAGGGAACATTGACATATCAACGGACGAAGAAATCATTTCTACTAAACGCACGTCTCGTGTCGTTAAACCTGCGACATCATTTGCATAAAGCGGAATGATGATATGACATCCGCGCCGTAGTGTCTGAACACAGACCTGTCCTATGCCAGCTGTTGCCAAGAGTTCAAAATGCTGTTTTGACACATGAAGAAGTTGTTTTAGATAGGGTTGTTGGGCTTTTTGCGGATGAGCCTTTGACTCCTGTTTTGTTCCGGGTATAGAGAAGAAGCAGATGATTAATGTTATCACAGCAAATGCTGTATATACAAAGAATGGGAGACGTAGGTTCACCCCAAGGAAGATTGCGCCAAACTTTCCAGCGAAAGTTCCCATCCGATTGACACCGCCAAACAACGCGATTGATCTTCCACGTTTTGCCAACGGAATTACATCTGCCATATAGGCATGTCGAGAGAGCATCCACAACGCATTACCGACACCCCCAACTAACTGCGCCCCGAAAAGATGCCAAATGTTTCGGGCTGTTCCCATACCAATTGCTGAAAAACCTATCATTACCAAGCCAAGCAGCATCGCAGGTTTTCTGCCAATTCGCGCTACTAACACACCAGCAGGGATATTCCCTACAACGCCAACTGCAATTACGAAAGTCGTCAACGTATAGGATAACTCAAACGATTTGATATAGATAGGGAGTGTTGGAGAGATGATCCCCGCGCCTATTGAGAGAAGTAAGGCAGGGAGGTAGATGGGCAGAATTAATGATGCCCGGCTAAAATTGCTGGATGCCAAACTTGAGCGACTCCCTTAGGTACGTCGGAGGTTTTGCGTAATAGTCACGTCTTGTAATACCATTTCTAATTGATCGCCTTCATTAACAAAAAACACGTTTGTAGTCGCACAATTCATTGCCAAATCAACGCCAAATGCGACGAGTGCCATACGCGCGCTCGGCGTTGATTCTGCGTTTGGCATTTGGCATTTCACAATGAAGTCTCATTTTTTAGAAATGGTATAAGTATAATCGTAGCAGAAACATGCTTGACGGTAGGTGGATTCTATCTCATATAACACAATGTATCCCACTGTTCAAATATCCGAAAGCGCATCTGCGTAACAACTATAGGTTGCATCATCGAATAAAACAAATTGGATTAGTTCTGGTATCATAGCATTACTTTCTGCCAAGTCACGAATGGTCTCAAGTGCAACACTCGCCGCATTTTTTGTTGGGTATCCATAAACCCCTGTGCTAATTGATGGAAAAGCGATTGATTTCACTTCGTTTTCTGCAGCTAACTGAAGACTCTCTTTATAACAACTTGCGAGAAGCGCAGCCTCACCCGCATTGCCTCCCTGCCAAATCGGACCAACAGTGTGGATGATATATTGTGCTGGTAAGTTGCCGCCTGTGGTAATAACTGCTTTGCCTGTCGGACAACCTCCTTGCTGCGCACGAATTACGTCGCACGCCTTTACAACCGCATCCCCACCAGCCCTACGAATCGCTCCGTCTACACCGCCGCCACCGATCAGTTTTTCGTTTGCTGCGTTTACAATCGCATCAATTTCTGCTTTCGTTATATCACCTTGGACAAGTTCTAATTTTGCTTGTGTAAACTGTTTTTGCATATCATTATCCTCGCTAAATACCACAATGGTTTTCAACGTTTTCGCTGAATAAACCCTGCACGTTGCATATCCTGTAAAATAACAGCCTCAAACGAGACATCCGTATTTATTCGGATATAGCCGATACCCCGCTCTATACAAAATCGGTGTAAGTTATTACAGAATTCTTTTTGACGGTTTAGGTAGTGCGCGATAGTCTCTTCGTTGATCGTAATTTCTTTTGTCTCGTTGGTTTCAGCGTCTTCCAGCCGCCACTCACCGGGAGGTGGTGGATCAATTTCTTCAGGGCATTGAACGTGGATTAATGTTAGCACGAATCCACGTCCTAACAACGAATTGATACCCTCTGAATAACCTGCAGAATCCAAGAAATCGCTCAGAATGATCGTAACACCCGCTTTCGGTTGGGACGCTGCCAAATGTTTTAGACATTCTGTCAAATGCGTTGTCCCATCTGCTTCAATCGTCGCAAGTGCTTTCTGAAAACGTGGATATTGTGATTTTCCATAAGTGGATGGTAATGCCGAAAACAGACGCTCCGCCAAAGTATATAACGACACGCGATCCGAATTTGCCAAAGTGATATAACCTAACGCAGCAGCAATCTGTTTTGCATAGGTTAACTTCGAAGGATCGCCAAACTCCATTGAACGGCTTGTATCTATCAAAATAGAGATCGCCAATTCTTCGTCTGCTTGGAATAATTTGATAAACAACTTTTCCAAACGAGCATAAACATTCCAGTCAAGATAACGGAGATCATCCCCATGTTCATAGAGACGGTAATCAGCAAATTCCACCCCAGTTCCACGATTAAGACTGCGACGATCACCTCTGAATTTCCCACGAAACGGTTGTTGGCAATGGATGCGGAGTGGCTCAAGTTTGGTGAGAAATTCAGGGCTTAACATGGTTGGGTTTACTTCCGTATCAGCATCTTCCGCGTAGTAGAGAAATCACTTGCAGTAAGCGTATAGAAATAGACACCACTCGCCACAGCTTCACCGAATTCGTTTTTGCCATCCCAATATGCCGCACGAGAACGGTTTTGATATAACCCGGCAGGTTGATGTCCAAGCGTCAACGTCCGCACAAATGTGCCGTTCACCGCATAGATATGCAGTGTAACCTCCGCGTCTTTTGCTAAGTGGTAGGGTATCCACGTTTCAGGATTGAACGGGTTAGGGTAGTTTGCAAGCAATGCTGTCTCTTTAGGAGTCAACGCGGTGAGGAGTTGCTCTAAAAAAAGAACGCCTCTTAGGGACGTTGCATCCGTGAGTCCTAATTGCTGTGCTTGAGATAACCACTGTTTGATATCCGCCGCAGTAAGCATTGACATATCTTTTGCATGCAGTGATGGAGCAGTAGCACTTGTGCCAAACGCACCAGCAACCAACACAAGATCGGCAATGTTGACTACACTATCACCGTTCACATCTGCAGCATTCTGTCCTATTTTGCCGAGATTTGAGGCGACCAATACCAAATCTGCGATGTTAACAGTCCCATCACCGTTCACGTCGCCTTTGAGCTGTGGTGTGTCAGTTATCTCCGCATTTTCAACATTAGGAACAGAAGTGCTCCCTGCATTGTCAGTAAGCAGCACATCAGATAGCGTCAAGGTAGATGCCTTCAAAGCGATAATCTCAAAGGTGAGCGTAGCGAGGGTACCGTCTCCATTATTTTCCCCAGCGAGAGATACTGCGTTGAGTTGGACGAGATTTCCCTTCACAGTCGTCTCCACAAAGAACGCGCCTGCTGGCAGAAAATCGCCATTCGCACCTGAAACATAGCGAAGGGCAGTTGTGTCAAACTGCACGGATGCTTGGTAACCAGCGACTGCTTCGCCATCTGCGATTTTCAGACTGAATTCTATCTGTTGTCCAACAGCAGGAGATGCAACTGAGGAAGGGATAAGACTAACCGTGGTATCGGTTGTTTCAGTGGTTATTGTTTCAGGAGTTTCAGTTACTTCAGGCACTTCAGATGTCACGGGTTGTTGACTATTGGAATCCCGCATTGGAAGAGATATGGTATAATCCGCAGGATCAAGGTAGATTTTAAAAAACATACCCCAATCATCATTAGTAGTCCAAAGAGAATGCTTCCAACTACCATGGTTGCAAACTTTAATTAACAGCAGATTATTACCAGCATTCAGATCTACACGAAACCGGTTTTGTATCCTTGTTGTCCTTCTTGTAGTATCGTTTATGTAAACAACCTCGCCATTGAGCCAAACTTTAATAGAATCATCGCTTCCTACCCCCATCAAAACATTTTTTTGTTCGCGTGGAGAGAAAAGGTTAATCAAGGCATAAGCAGAATATTGAGTTAGTTGCTTACTATCGGTCAACCCAATCTGTCTAACCACATTGATGACATTATCTGACGAACATAAGAAAATACCGCAAACTCTGGTTGGCAGTAAACGTCCGCTTGTCCATTGCAACGAGTTAAAGTGATCTCCCTCACTAACACCGTTTTGAGCGATCTGCGTCTCCGTAATCATGCCTTCACTTGATGCGGCGAGATTATCAGTGTTTAAGAGTCCACCAGGTGCAATCATCCAGAGCCACGGACCTTCTATATAATCATAGATTGTAATATCTAAATCCACATCTGGATTCGCATCCCGGAGCGCGTGAAGTGGGGACTGACTCTTAATAGGATTATTCAAAAGGCGGAGCAATTTAAGAGATATCAATCCTGCCAGAGGCGTGACATCGCTGATTTGATTCTCCCGAAGGCTTAACCTCGTCAGTTGTGTAAGTTGTGCAAGAGGGGTGATGTCGCTGATTTGATTCTCATCAAGATATAACTCTGTCAGTTGTGACGCGTGTTCTAAGCCAGTGAGATCAATTATATTTTTGTCTGAGGCATCTAACGTTGTTAATTTTTCCAATTCCACTTTTGGAATTTTAAGAAGGTCAACGCCATCTCCAGTACCAAGACCTAATGCTTCGCGGACTGCCCTTGCTAAATTAGCATCAGCAAATTCAATCAGGGCTTCATCCTGTCCGTAACTGATACCTTGTGTCCCATATATCAACAAAATGACTACGAAAATTGACATAATTATATTTCGATTCACAACTAAAGTTTTCATCATCAATTCCTTTTGATTGGTTTCCAATTGCAACGGACTATTGGGGTATTATACCAAATTAACGGGATTTATCTTATTTTACTGGGTATTAGGCGCGTTTACAAAACGCTCCCACCGAGAATGATCG
>JAGWBU010000160.1:9862-15212 GCA_021295735.1 Candidatus Poribacteria bacterium
TAACGTGAGTTTGATAAATCCCGTAGGGAATCAACACCGAATGCGCCTATGGCATTCGGTGGGGTAGAACGGAAATGGAGAATAAAAACAGACCGTAAAGAGAGGTTGTTGACCTATTTGAGGTCGATATTTTCGAAAAGATAAGTGAAACCCAACTCTTTAGGACTGTCAAGACGGTTGAATTGTTGGGTTTCGCTTTGCTCTACCCATAGGTGTCAACTTAAGAAAAAATGCTGGATTTTCTCTTGTAGGAGGGAAACCTTGTCCGCTCGATTTTCTTCTTGTAGGAGCGAGCTCCAGCTCGCGACCGTTCGTAATATGTCGCGACCAGGAGGTCGCTCCTACACCTATCGTCATCTCATAAGTTGGGTATTTAGCACGCGTAAATTTCTTTAAGTTGACACCTATGGGTTTCGCTTTGCTCTACCCAACGGACATCTATACTCATTCTAATTATCAAGCTCACGTTAAATAAGTTCACATATATTCTGTCCGAGCGATCTCCGAATCGCGACCAAACCACTAATAGTCGGGAATCGGAGTTCCCTCGGACAGCTCAGATGTCCAGTTAATTGTAGAATCCGCTATAATATAGGTCCAATCTCAATTCATGTTAAGACAATTGATTTTCCTTAACGTGCATCTTCGGTAAGTCTATGAAGTGTTTGCAGCTGTCTTTGGTCAGAAATTACAAATAGTGCATCCCCAGCTTCAATTTTCAAGTCTCCTGAAGGATTATAGATATACGTTCCGTCCTTACTACGAATTGCTATCACAACTAACCCTGTTTCTTCTTTTATACTGGCTTCTTCTATTGTAATTCCATTAAGTTTAGAGTCAGGTTGGATAATAGATTCTGCGAACCTTGTTGTTTGTCGACTTACCTGCATTTTAGCAAAAAAATCAATTAGATGCGGCTCAAGTATGCCAGAGGCGAGTCGAATTCCACCGATATGGTCCGGTAAAACGACTTCATCAGCGCCTGCGGTCACAAGTTTATCAGGAGAATTATGTTCTACTGCTTTGGAAGCAACCCGCAAATTTGGGTTGAGTTTTTTCGCAGAAATCACGACAAACAGATTGTCTTGATCGCGACTCAGACATGCAACAAGCCCTTTTGCCCGATCAATACCAGCACGGATAAGCATATCATCATCGGTTGCATCACCGTGCAGATATAAGAAATCGTGGGTTTCAGCGAGGTGTTCCAAACGCTCCTCATCCAATTCAATCCCGACAAAACTGGCTTCTGCCTTGAGCATCTCCTCAAGGACATGCAAGCCAGTGTCTCCAATTCCACAGATAATATAATGGTTTGATAATTTTTCCACTGTTCGTATCATCTTTCTCTGCTTGAAAAAACTTAACAATTGTCCTTCAATCAGGATGGCATTTGTGATGGTAATACAATAGACGAACAATCCAACACCGCCGACAAGTAGAAACATGGTGAAAATGCGTCCGGCATTACCCATCTCCATATCACCATAACCCGCTGTTGTTACCGTAATTAAGGTCATCCAAACAGCATCAAGAATATCCCACTCACCCAGTGGATTATTCTTTTCAAGCACTGAATAACCGATGGTTCCTACGATAAGGAGACCAAACAACAGACTGAAGGCAATAATGATCCTGCGTTGATAACTCATTATCCTCCGTTGTGATGCAGCCTATGGGAAAGTTCCGTAAGGCTTCGGTGTATAAGATCTGATGACCTAACATGGTCAGGAATCAGTGTTTTCTTCTCCGTTTGTTGCTTGCTGTCTTTGTTCCGTTTCTGTTGAAGTGTTGTTCTCGTTTGGTGTATCCTGTTCAGGTGCATCCTCTGATTCGCCCTGTTCAGGTGTATCCTGTTGACTATTGGCAACTCGAACATACCCCATTCGCAAATCATAGAGAGAATTTGCTAAAAAATTGGATTCAGGGGCGGTTAAGTTTCCTTTTGTTTTTTTTTCTAACATCTCTAAGGTATCGATCATTCGTTTTGCTAAACCAAGATTGACAATGACTTTTTCTGTTTCTGGATCGCGGAATCCTTGAAGGTAAAGATGTGCGGTTGTAATCAGATCAGAGATAAAAGATACAAAATCAACAGGGGGAAGTTGTACATCTTCCTGGGTGGCGGTTTCTTCCATTTAACTTCTCCTGATTCGACGCAATGATTCCGATATATTTTATCGGAAATCTTATGAAATTCTTTTTGTGGATTTAACAAAATTATTCGTCAAAAACAATAATTTGTGCGAGTAGGCTTCCCGCTTGGTTGTTATTGTTAGGATTCTCGTTCATAGCCAAAAAAATAACACCGTCTGCGGGGGCAGGATTATCGTAGCGTGAACCAATAGCAAAAACGGCACTCCCTATTTTGGCGATAAGGGCTCCAATATTGGTCCCCGGAAGAAGATAATTATCACCACCAGGAGTTTTAGCGACACCGTCGGCACCGCACCATCCCGTACGATTTTGCAGGTCCGGCGACCATGCGCCATCAGCATCAATTACAAGCCGTTGTCCTTTTTTCACGCGTACATAACTTTCTTGCCATACTGGACTCGGACGTGCTGTCCGAATAACTGTTAACGCCATTCAATTCTCCTTGCAGCTTTGAGATTGGGCGATCTCAGCATTATTGCTCAATCGCCCAAATTCTTACTCTTTATCGCGTTCGCGAATTGTGATATTCACAATTTTATCATTCTTTTCAATACTGTCTAAAACCTCTAAACCTTTGATAACTTTTCCGAGTGTAGTATAGTCTTCATCTAATGCGATAGCATCCTTGCAGATAAAGAATTCACCTGCATCAGAAACACTTGCGCCCGGTTCCTTTGCCATTAGCACAACGCCCTTTTCGAGTCTATGGTCACTTTTTTCAATTGGGAGTGTCTCATCAACAAAAGTGGAACCGGCTTGTATAAAAAGTTCCTCAACAGTATGAAAATCCTCGCCTCGGTAATATCCAAGATTTGCGTTTTTGACGAAACTCTTTGAGGTTTGTGGTGCATCGGTCGCGTAAAATTCAAATTCGATATTACCTTTTGCCGTTTCAATTACCGCGATTGCATTCGCAGCGTCAATCATTGGCGTGGTTTCAGACTCAGTTTTTTCACTATCTACTGCGGGTTTAATAACCTCTTGTGGAGTAGTTGTTTCGGTTTCTGTCTGCTGTGTCGTCGACTCAGATGATTTCTGATCTTGCTGAGCACAACCGGACACAAATATTACAAATAGACACGCTAATACCAAAATTAAGACGGGGAATTGATTAATTTTCTGCTGCCTTAACATATTTTGACTTCGCCTCCAATCGGATTTTAGTTATGACATCGCCCATCTGCAAGAAATCGACGACCTCCATCCCTTGAATGACGCCACCGAAAGTGGTATATTGTCCATCAAGATGAGGCTGTGGTTTGAGACAGATATAGAACTGGCTTCCGGCAGAATTTGGCATATTTGCTCGTGCCATCGCCACCGTGCCCCTCATGTGTTTCCGCTGATTCGGATTCGTGTACTCGTCCTGAATAGTCCAACCGGGACTACCTGTTCCATCCCCTTTTGGACATCCTCCTTGAACAATATTCAAACCGGGTGCGTTAACTATTCGATGAAATGTTAATCCATCGTAGAACTTCTGTTTAATCAATTTTTTGAAGTTTTCTACTGCCATAGGGGCAGACTCTGTATAGAACTCAATCACGAATGTACCATTTTCAGTTGTAACGACTGCAACTGGCTCCTTAGGCTCTTTGCCAAAAGGGAGTGCGCAACCCGTTAAGGTTTGTGAAATAATTAATGCTGGTAATAGATACGCCAATGTTTTCATCAATTTTCCTTTACTGTATCAATTATCTTGTTTTGATACGCGCCCATGTTGTTGTTAATTTATCTTGAGGAAGAACATCTGCCGCATTAGGATTTTCCATATCTATTCTGAGTTCATCCTCGGTTAACGCATAGTCATATATTTTTATTTCGTCAAGGGCACCGTTGACAAAACGTTGATTTCCCCCGCGTGCACCAATAAAAAGAGGATCATTGTTAGCAGTAAGTTTTCCCTTACATTCCAATTCTTTATTGAGTTCACCATCAATATACAACTTGATTGTGGTACCATCCCACGTGCCTGCAAGAAAGTGCCAAGTTTCATCTTGTATATTGTCACCAATATTATGTTCGCGACAATTATCGGGTAAATCGAAAAATTGAAGGAGCGAACCACCTCGGTACCATGCAGCAAGCGTAAACAATCCTGCTTTCCACGTAGTGCCTTTTTCAACACCTGTTTGTACATCATTACCTGGTCCACCAGCACTTGGACGTAAATTTGCCCAAAATTCAACAGTTATACCATCCACAACATGCAGACTGTCGTGGTCAGCTACTTCTCCCCAAGATGCGCCATCAAATTCAAGTGCTTTTCCAAACTTCCCATCAACCAATTGGGTTTTACCTTTGAAGGTTGCATCATTACCAAATTCAGAGAGGTCTTCTGCAACGTCTCCTTTCATCTCATCAAAAGAGAGGTGCAAAACAAGATCATTTGCAGAACAAATCTCGATTGTGAAAAAAACAGTGAACAATATAACACACATTGTAATGTTGGTTAGTATTCTATAATTTTTTGCCCAGAATCTCATGTATATACCTCATTGAAATTTTGATAATGTTCATTATTATTATTGTGTTTTTCCAAATTCTAAGGGAGCACGGTTCGGACATCAAGAAAAATCAAACATTCCAAAGTGCGACTCCCGTTATTAAGAATACCAAAAGAATTAGAAAATGTCAAGGAATTTCATTTAAGTAAAATTTTACTGCTTCTTGACAACCTATTCCTCGATTTCCATGTCCAAATTATGCAACTTTTTGCTCAAAAGATTACATCTTTATAATTTAAGAGTGAGATATGTCACGTTTAAAGTGGTTTTATACAACCTATCTCATAAATCGTGGGAGGGCTTTGTAAACGCGATCTTCAAGAAATGTTTACTTCAGTAGAAACGCGTTTGCATTAGTATTTTACGGCTTGGATTGAGCGTAGTGAAACAACAAATTCCGATTTATGAGATGCACTCTAGTAAAATCAAAAAATATATGCACATCACTGGTAGGTGCGGTTTCCTAACTGCACCATAGGTGTCAATTTAGGGGAAAAATCCCGTCAAACCTTGTAGGGCGGGGTCCCGGGGAATGCCAAAAGGCATTCATACCGTTGATTTGGTGCCCCGCCACTGCGCCGGACGTGCCATGCAACGGGCAGGCACCAAATCAAGAAATCAACGGTATGAACGACATTTAGTCATTCACCGGGTCCGAATGCCTTTTGGCATTCCCCGGAGACCCG
>JAGWBU010000017.1:0-41361 GCA_021295735.1 Candidatus Poribacteria bacterium
CTGTTGAATATGCCATAATCATAAACGCTAACATAAATCTCAGAAAATGTAAACTTATTTTTAGGATCTACTATATAAGTGAATCGTATGGGATTGGCAGCTCGGTCATTCAAGTGCATCCAGGTGGATATAAAGTCGTATGGAAAGATCGTGCAAATTCCCGAAACAAAGCGATGGAATTACACTGGAACACTGCTATTCATCATGAAGGTTACCTTTACGGTAGTAGCGGCAGACATACTGGTGGTGCCGATCTCCGCTGTGTGGAATTGAAAACCGGTAAGGTTATGTGGCGGCAACGTGTGAATGAACGCGCATCATTGCTATGGGTGAACGACTACTTCATCTATCTTGGCGAGTATGGACGTTTAATGTTGCTTAAATGCACACCTCAAAAAACTGAACTCGTCTCGCAAGCTGTGCCAGTGGACAAAAACGGTAGACAGTTGATTAATTATCCTGCGTGGGCAGCACCTGTGTTGGCAGATGGTCGCCTTTATATTCGCGGGAAAGATAGACTTGTGTGTTTTGCGCTGGATTCAAATGGAACTAACAGATAAGTTTCTAAGGTTTCCACAACGTTGCCTCAATGAATCGTTCGCCATCTGGTTCTTCATCAAAATAGTAGACTGTTACAATCATACCATCGGGACGTTGGACAGTGCGCGGATACCCGATGTCGTGATCGCCGCCGTTATCTCGCAAAACGCTCTCTTCACCCCAAGTCCTTCCATCATCACTGCTCAACTTCGCACAGATACGATGCGGCGCATCCCGATAACCATAAGTAAGGCACAATCTACCATCAAGCAGGCGGGTTAACGTCGGTGGGTTTCCGCCTCGCCCTGTATCCTCAACAGGTCGATTCATATAATTCCAAGTCTGTCCGTTATCATCTGAAGTATAGAGATCAATCCAGTTTTGCAGGTTTTGCCAATCTTTCTTGCCTTGTCCACGGCATCGGACGGCAACTAAAATTCGAGAGTCTGAAAGTCGCGCACTTGCTGGCATAATTGCAAAACCTTCAGGCTCCGGACCAATTTGTGATAATAGTGAAAAGGATTTTCCACCATCAATAGAGCGTGCACAGAATATCAAGCCTTCTTCTCCATTTGCTTTAGACGCGGTGAGGAACAGTAAACACTTATCAGAACTTGAAACGAGATAATCCGTGCGTGCTGCAATTCCTGTGTAACCAAACATCGGTAGTTGGAACGGGCCATCCCAACTGTGGCAACGGTCAGTAGAGGTATAAAACCATGAATGTGCACCTGCTCTCAAGCCAGTCCTACTGCACATCAAAGCAAAATCAGGATGTTCAAAATTGACGCTTTGCGGTGTGCAAAATGCTGTATTGCCTTGCAATTTATGTTTGCCCACCACGTGTTCATCTGCAGATAAAGTGCCTGTGCCGGGCAGCTGACAAGGAGTCTCTGATACCACCCATGTTTCGCCGCCATCTGTGCTTCGTCCTTGCATCGCTGTAAAGGGTTTGTCACGGTCTCTACGGTGAAAACCTGCGTCTGACTTGTGGTATCCTACGGTAAAACCGACAACGATTTCCTTGTCCCATGACCAGATACCGTAGTTCGCTGGCCAGCCTGCAAAACGTCCCTGCTCACGATATATTGTAACATGCTGCATATCTTGATACTCCAATATTAGTTTTTTCGGATAGTATAGCAGCACTCTGTTGCGTAATCAACTATCATGTTTTCCTTGACAAAAAAAGCATATCACATAAAATAGGAGCAGATTTTCGCAATTATCTTATACCAAACATACTTTATCTCAAAGGACGAATATATGGAAAAAACGCATCTATTTGACGCGCCTCACCTGCATGCAATGGCACGAACTATCTTTGTTGCTGCAGGCGCCTCTAGACACATTGCAGGCGATGTTGCCGAGATTCTTGTAAAAGCGCATTTAGCAGGACATGATTCACATGGAGTGCTTCGAATCCCAGCATATATCAGAGGGATTGACTCTGGACATATAAAACCTTCCGTAGAACCTGAAGTCGTAGCTGAAACTGACAATACCTTACGCGTTGATGGAAAAGGGTCTTTTGGACACTATGTTTCACGATGGTCAATCCGAAAAGCGATTGAAAAAGCAAAGACATCTGCTTCTTGTTGTGTTAGCATTTTCAATACTGGACATATTGGTCGTTTAGGTGAGTATGCGGAAGAAGCAGCTGCATCGGGTTGTATTGGGCTTATTTCTGTCGGAATGGGTGGCAAAGGTGCAGGACCAACAGTGCCCTATGGAGGCTCACAAGGCACTTTCAGTACCAATCCTATTGCTATTGGTGTTCCGACAGGCGATGATACGCCATTCATTGTTGATTATGCTACGAGTATGATTGCTGAAGGAAAAATTCAGGTTGCGCGTAGTAAAGGCACTGAACTTCCGGAAGGATGCATTTTAGATAAACACGGAGCACCAAGTATTAAACCTGCTGATTTCTACGATGGGGGCGCGCTGCTTGCATTCGGCAGGCATAAAGGCTACGCACTCGCAATGTTTACTTGTCTACTCGGCGGATTGGCGGGAACGTTTGATGCTGAAACTGGACGTATGGGTGGCATCTTCATGCAGGCCATTGATGTCAAAGCGTTTACACCGATTGCAGAATACCAGAAAGGCGTTCGTGCTTTTTTAGATGTTATCAAAGATACGCCTCCTGCCTCTGGATTTGATGAAGTCTTAGCGCCAGGGGATTTTGAATCCCGCTACCGCGCGGAACGTCTAAAGAACGGGATTGAGATACCAGATACGATCAACATTCAACTTCAGGAATGTGCAGACAAATTTGGTGTTTCAATCGGCAAAGAGATAGTTGAAGCAGAAGATAAGGCACGTTATTGAGCAGTTGTCAGTTATCAGTTTTCAGCAATGTAAGAGGCGCCAAATGCCAAAAGCGCATTTGGCGTTGATTTGGCAATGAATTGGCCGACTACAAACGCTGCTAATCAACAGAAGACGTATCGGGAATTTAGATTTTTTTACAAACACATCTTATGCAACGCAGATACCTATTTCTCACAATAACGTTTCTCGTAGTTTTTCCACTCACTTCATTTGCGCAAGAACACACCGCGTTAACCCACGGCGGTAGTGTACAAGCAGTGGCATATTCTCCTGTCAACTCTTCACTTATCGCAAGCGCAGGCGGAGATCACACCGTCAAATTATGGGGTTTAGGGGAGGAAACTGCAACAACCTTAGGCAGCCATAAAGACACTATCAATTCTATTGCCTTTTCTCCAGATGGGCAGCGTCTTGTTAGCGCAAGCGATGATTATACCTTCAAATTGTGGGATGTCCCAGGTAAACGTCACCTTTCGTCTCTTAGACATATTACCGACCAAGCCCAATCACAAATCAAAGCGGTTACCTTTTCACCTGATGGACAAAAAATAGCGACTGCTGGATGGCACGTAAAGATATGGGATATTCATACGCTTAGAGAGATAATGACGATCAGGCATGCTGCTTGGGTTTATGCAGTTGCGTTTTCCTTGGATGGTCAATACCTTGCTATGGGGGATGCAAGTGGACAGATAAGAGTCAGGAATCTCAGAAATCAACAAGATGTTGTCCAATTCAGGGGAGATCCTGATTTTATTACTGCTGTTAAGTTTTCGCCTGATAATCAAACACTCGCAAGTGCTGGGTATAACGGTGGTGTTACATTGTGGAGACTACCGAATTGGGAACAAACCGGCACGTTACCTACGAACGGTACAGTCTCTGGTCTCAGTTTTTCACCGGATAGCAGCACGCTTGCAGGCACAGATTTTGAAGCAGTTAATCTCTGGACAATTCACAACGGCGAAAAAATTGCTACGCTAAGGGGGCACGTCGGGTGGGTGAATGCTGCTGATTTTTCACATGATGGAACTTCTGTAATCAGTGGTGGTAGTGATGGTACCTTACGACTATGGGATGTTACATCTTATCAGTCAATTCCGCAGGATATGGTAAGAATCATCTACTTTATCCCAAGTAATCGCAGCGCTCAACCCGATATGTGGACAAAATTGGATCGTCTCATCAGAGGTGTCCAAGATTTTTATGCTGACCAATTGGCAACCCACGGGTTCGGCAGAAAAACATTTACGTATGAAACTGATGAAAACGCAGAAACTGTTGTCTATCGCGTTGATGGAAGGTTCAATGACGTTTATTATCACACAAACACAACAGAGAAGATTCTTGCTGAAATCGCTGCACTGTCCGATATAGAAAAATATGTACATCTTATTGTGGTAGAGGTCAGTAATCAAGCCATTGAACAAGAGGATGTATGTGGAATCGGTGGCAGTAATTGGCTTGTTTCACAGCATCAGATAAAATCGCGTGGTGGATACGCGGTTATTCCCGCATCAGGAGAGTGTTTTGATGGTGAGAGAGGCACGGTTGTCACCGCGCATGAACTTGGACATGCCTTTGGCTTGGACCACGACTTTCGAAACAATAAATACCTTATGTCCTATGGTGATGCCCCTGACCAGTTATCAAATTGTGCTGTAGAATGGTTGAGTGTTAGTAGGTTTTTTAATACTGACAATACTGCTTTCAATGCTCCGACAACACTACAGATGCTCACCTCAGAGACTTATCCACCAAACGCCACCAGTTTCCCAATTTTATTTCAGATAACTGATTTTGACGGTATTTATCAAGTTCAGCTACTTGTTTCAACAACCGACGCTGACCCTGCACCCGGTACCAAGTTACATAGTTGTCAAAGAATTGAGGGGCAAAGTAAGGCTGTCGCATTTGACATTGCTTCTCAAACCACACTTCCAATGAATACTATTCAGTTACAAGTCATTGATGTTCACGGAAATATTACACGTCAAGATTTTGTGCTGAGGGTAGGGACATCTTCTTCGGGCGAAAACCGAACTGACATAAACGGAGATGGAATGGTTGATACTAATGATCTTGTCCTTGTTGCAGCACATTTTGGCGAAACAATTATTGGAAGTGTCAATCCAAATCCTGATGTCAATCGGGATGGTGTTGTGGATATTCTTGATATATTATTGGTCGTAAATGAACTCAATTCTGACGCAGATGCAGCGCCTGCCCAATCTCATCAGATTGCATCACTCAATGCGAAGACTTTACAACAGTGGATTGATATGGCAAATCGATTACCTAATAGAGACGCAACCGTTGAAAAAGGGATTGCGATTCTTGAACAAATGCTGGCAGCTGTAATGCCAACGGAAACGCGTCTCTTGGAAAACTATCCTAATCCGTTCAACCCGGAGACGTGGATTCCGTATCAGTTAGCCACTGACGCTGATATTACGATAACAATATATGATGTGCATGGAAACCTTATCCGAACGTTAGATTTGGGACATCAATCTGCTGGGACATATACTGGTAGAAGCAGCGCGGCGTATTGGGATGGTCGAAACGATGGCGGTGAGGCGGTTGCAAGTGGTCTGTATTTTTATGTCTTGTCTGCAGGGGATTTTATTGGGACTCGGAAGATGCTTTTGAGGAAGTAAAGCAAGACTAACTACACACGCAAATCAATTCCCATTATCTGAAAATGGTGGTCAAACGCAAAAGCCTCAAAGATGTGATTAGCTCGGCAAATTACAAAACTGGTGCAATCTGTGAAGGATAATTGTACCGAATCATACTGACGGAAAAGTGCTTTTGCTTGCTCAAATATATTTTTGTCAATTTCTGCGATGGTTAAAATCTCTGTTTCTTCCAGAAGTTCAATACGGTTCAAGAATTCAACTGCAAGCGTGTGATTTGTGTCGTATCTGAGACGAGTAACGGTTTCGTCAATCACATAATCTGTAGTTAGCAGTCGAATTTCCTGTTGTTGTAAACCTTCAAATACAGCCACAGCATCACGATGGTATTGATCCCTCTGATTTATGAGAGCGATCCAAGCACTTGTATCAACAAAAATCATGTTTTAGACTGTAACTCGTAGATAACTTCATCGTGATTGACAGAGCCATCAGTCGCACCTGAATTGGCAATTCCGATCATCTCACCCATAGCAGCATATCCCGCTTCCATCTGATTTTTTTCAACGATTTCACGGATCCGACCACTTTTCACAAGCGTAATGAAGAAATCTAAGACGTTTGTGGCACTATTGAGAATTTCAGTAAAAACATCACGCAGACTTTGATTTTCAATGTTAAAGTGCTTCGCTATTTTTTTGTATTTACTTCCCTTACGATGTGCGCTGCCGCTTGAACGAAGACTTTGGAGTTTCCTGAGAAAATCAACATGTCCGTTTGCCCCTTCAATTCCATTCAAGTGCAAAACAGCTTCAAGGAGTGCAATTCCTCTTTTATCTTTAAACTCCTCTCGCTTCTCATTAGGAATCATCTTTTTCAAGTATGCTTCGTTTAGAGAATCAATTAGTACCTTTGTCAGACTTAATACGACCTCATCAAAATCATGCTGTTCGTCAGTTGCGGGTATCCTCATACCTTGAAGATGGTAGGTATCTGCTGTGTTTAGTGGTAATAACCACTGCTCGCCAAGATTTTCTTGACTTACCTTCTGTAAATTCCGATAACTTTGTTTAAAGATATGTTCAGGCATATCTGAATTTGTGAACTGAGCACGCAACTGACGATCAAAATATGTTTTGCTTATCCCACCTGTTGGTGGAATATTGTGTTGTCGCCAATATTGCTGTTCGCTATAAGGCAGGTCGCGCCCAAGATCGCCTAACCACGCACAAACCCTGTCTTCATGATGATTGTCAATAAAGACGCCCCACAAACTCCCACACCTCAAAATTGAATCTTCTACACTGTATTTTCTTCGTTCTTGGTAATATTTGTCTAAGACTTTCTTACTAAAATGGACGGGAGTTAGATAACTCGGAGCATCATTATCCACGCTACGAATATTCTCTGGATCGGCAGGGGTTTTCAGTTCATCTGGATTAGAAGTGTAAATGATTTCATCTCCATTTTTATCAACATCAATAATAAATTCCTCAAATTTTCCTTCTGTTTCCTCCGCGAAGGGCCAAAAACCACTTTTTGCTTTGGGTAGTGGTTCAACAAGCCGTTTTCCGACCAAATAACTAAAAGTCTGACAGTTATCTATGCCATCATGATTCCCGTAACGGTGCAGCCAACACATAAGCCCGTCTCGTTTATTTTCGTCACCAGCCTGTAATTCCAATTCTTCCAATGAATGTAATGAAGTTTCACTAAAAATGAATTGAATAGCGAGATACATCTCCTTGACTGCCAAGAATTGACGAATTTCTTTGAGTCGAATCTGGATATGATCCGATTTGACAATTGCCACAGCTTCTTCATTTCCAACTTCATCTATTTTGAGATATTCATCCGTTTTTTTGTCATGATAGAGTTTGTGGAATAGACGGAATTCTTCAGATATTTCACTATATTCTTCCCGTAATCTATAAAATTCTCTGTTAATAATCAAAGGTTCAACGCCATTATCAACGCCATAGCGAAGGTATTCGCGCTGCAATTCACCTTGTTTGTGATAGGTTATCCCACCGGGCATGCCACGATAAAACGTCAAATCCCAATCTGAATGAGCAAGGGTATCCTGAATCTTGTCAGATGGAATCAGAGCGCAATAGATGTAACGTTTACTATGTTCTTCATTGTCTTCATATTCTTGGTAAACAGTGACCATTTCGTTTAACTTTAACTCGCGCCGCATTTCTGTCAGTGTATGCGCTTGTGAAAGTCGTTTTTTGTCTGCCTTAACACTCATGATACCCTCCTTCTCATCATCGGATAGAATATATACCTTTATTATACCACATTTTTCCCTTGCATTCCAACAGAATATCCTCTAAACTAACACATCAAATGCTTACCTCATAAGGAGATAACGGTATGGCTATCCGCGTAGGTATTGTTGGGACAGGTGGTATTTCGCGTGCACATCACAGAGCTTACACGAAAGTAGGGGGATTTGAGATCGTCGCGGTATGCGACATTATTGGTGAAAAAGCGCAACAAGCTGCGGAAAACTGGGGTGTTCCAAAAAAGAATGTCTTCACAAGTTACAACAAGATGCTTGAAATGGATGAGATTGACACAGTGAGCGTCTGTACATATAACCAAGCACATCGGCAACCCACCGTCGCTGCGTTGAACGCGGGTAAACACGTCTTCTGTGAAAAACCGATGGCAGCGACACTCGCGGATGCGACCGCGATGGTGCGTGCAGCGAAAGCGTCAGGCAAAATACTGCAGATCGGGTTAAAAAGCGCGTTTACGCCAAAGCTTCAATTTGCCAAAAAAGTCATTGATCAAGGTATCATCGGTGGTATTTACTATTCCGAATCAGCAAGATGTCGGCGGCGAGGCAATCCTGGACGGACGTTTATCTACAAAAAGACAGCGGGTGCTGGCGCAATCGTTGACATCGGTGTTTATAACTTGCATAACTCGCTTTATGCGATGGGGTATCCGAAGCCTGTGCGTGTTTCTGCCATTACCGAAGACTACATCTCAATGCAAAATCCGAGGTTCCGGGATAAAATGGATGTAGAAGAATTCGGTGCGGCGTGGGTTCGGTTTGAAAATGGTGGTGTCATGGTATTTAAGATTTCGTGGGCAGTTCACCAAGACTCGCTCGGTGGCGTCTTCTGTCTCGGCAAGAATGCTGGAATATCTTTAGATGGACCGATCGTCTATGCTGATTCCTATAGCAAAGAACTGCAGAAACTCGTGAAATCCGAGGGACTAACTGCTAAAGCCGATCCACCTGAAGGAATGACCACAATTAGATTCAAAGGATTTCCGGAGGTAGACGTTTGGGAAGCGCAGATGACTGCGTTCCGTGAAGCAGTCAAGACTGACGCTGTGTCACCGCTTCCTCCTGAAGGTGTTCTGCTTACCAATGTGATAATGGATGGTATTTTTCGCTCACATGAAAGTAAAAAAGAGGTGGCGGTGAAAGTTCCCGAAATTTAGTAATATTAGTGACGAGTTTGTAACACTACTATTTACCCAATTTTTTCCTTGCATTCCAACAGAATATCCTCTAAACTAATTCACCGATACAATTGCATTTGTCATAAGGAGATAACAATATGGCAGTACGAGTAGGTATTATTGGTACAGGTGGCATTTCGCGTGCACACCGGAGTACCTATGAGAAAGTAGGCGGTTTTGAGATCGTCGCTGTGTGCGACATCATCAAAAGTAAGGCAAACCAAGCCGCTGAAGAGTGGGGTGTCCCGAAAAAGAACGCCTTTTCAAGTTACAACAAGATGCTCGAAATGGACGATCTTGATGCTGTGAGTGTCTGTACTTACAATCAAGGACATCGGCGCCCGACGGTTGCGGCATTGAACGCTGGAAAACACGTCCTCTGTGAAAAACCGATGGCAGCAACGCTTCCAGATGCGACCGCGATGGTACGGGCAGCAAAGGAATCGGGAAAAATCTTACAAATCGGTCTCAATCCAACGTTTGATCCGAGGCTCCAATTTGCAAGGAAGGTATATGACGAAGGATTACTTGGCGATATCTATTACTCTGAATCCGCTGGGTGCAGACGGCGTGGGAATCCGGGACACACGTTCATCTACAAAAAGACAGCAGGCGCGGGGGCAACTGTTGATATCGGTGTCTACAACATGCATCGTTCGCTGTTTGCGATGGGGTATCCGAAGCCTGTACGTGTCTCTGCTATTACTGAAGACTACATTTCAATGCAAGATCCAAGGTTTAAGGACAAAATGGATGTAGAAGAGTTCGGTGTGGCATGGGTCCGATTTGAAAATGGTGGTGTCATGGTGTTTAAGATTTCTTGGGCAGTGCATATAGATTCACTCGGTGGCAACTTCCATCTCGGTAGAAAAGCAGGGATTTCTTTGGATGGGCCGGTTATTTACGCCGATGCGTACGCGGGTGATCTCAAGAAACTTGTCGAATCGGAGGGATTAACAGCAGAACCGAACCCACCGGAAGGGATGACGACTATCCGTTTATCAGGATTCCCGTCGTCTGACAACTGGGCGAAACAGATGATCGCTTTCCGTGAAGCTGTCAAAGCAGACGCGCCATCACCGATATCACCAGAGGGTGTACTTCTCACGAATGTGATTATGGATGGTATCTTCCGCTCACATGCTGCAGGCAAAGAGGTTGCGGTCAGAGTGCCAGAGATATAGGACTAAACAGAAACTTCTTGGCGAGGTCTCTGTGCCTCGCCATTTACAACTTCCGAATCACAAAAATCTTTCCCTTTTTACCTCCCACATCAACGCTAATCCGCTGTCCTATTTTCAATGATTGTTGCTGTTTGAGCATCTTGTGTAAAACTGCAGGCTGCAAAGTTAGCAACACCATCTTCCCTTTAGGCTTAAGCGCCTCTTCAAACTGAAGGAGACATTTTTTGTATAGGTTCGCGAATTGAGAAGAATTAATGTTATTTTCAAGTATTGGTAGATAACAAACGATTTTGTCAATAGAATTCGGTTGTACGGGTAAGGACTGCGCATTCCAGTGGAAAAATTGGCGCGGTTGATGCCGCCTCCCAAAATTTTTCTGAGTCGCTTGTAATGCATCTTTAGAAATATCTCCACCGATAAGATAACGATAGCGAGCTGCTAAAGCACGTTCCAGCAGAATAGTCCCTGTCCCACACATCGGATCTAAAAAAATATCGTTCGGATGCAGTTGCGAAAGCCACACCATGCCATACGCCAAGGTCGGCTTGATTGATTCTGATCTGCGTGCTTGTTTGCGGGAACGTTGCGCCATGTCAGACTTTGAAAGTTTGATACTGATATAAGCATCCTGCCCATGCACCTCTGCCCAAACATCTAAACCCGAATTCGACTGAGTGAATTGCCAACCTCGGTCAATCAATACCCTTTCAACAACCTGCTGCAAATCACGTTTTTGAAAATTGCGGAAACCGGACATCCGACTGATAACGCGAAACGGAATCCGTCTCCGCATACTGACACCGACTTGCCGACAACATGCCAATGTGTCCGTAAAGTTGAACCGTTTGAGTGAACTCTTTATAGCCGTCAAAGAACTACGCGAACGCGTCATCTTCGGAATATGTTTTATCACCACAAACAGATGCTCCGCTGTCCGCAGTGATAGTAAATCTTTTGGATTGCCTGAGTATTGAAAGACAATTCGTTGCGGTTTCCGCATGACGATTTTGAACTGTTCAGTATCCCCAAAGCGCGCAATGATTTCTTGGCGGGCAATGTTTTCCAGTCCCGCAGTGACAAAAATTGAATAGATCATCTGTCCCCTTTTATGGCAGTGGCCAGTTTAGGTGTCGGTGCAGGAATTGGAATGTTTTATCGGAATTAATCTGATGTCCGCCATCAAAAAATTCAATTTCAGTTTTATCTGCTATACCGAGACGAACATAAAGTCGGCGCACTCTTGCGAATTCATGTGCAACCCACTCATCCGGTGCCACACCATCATCGTGCCCCCGTTCCACCATAAACGGACGCGGCGCGATTAACCCTGCCATCTCCGCATAGTTGAATGTATTTCCTAAGTCAAACTCTGGCATCTCATATTCGCCTGTGAACATATAGCTATACCGAGAATCAAACGTGGCATTTTTGACAATCCATTCATTGAAATCAGCTGAGCAGATAGAACATGCGTATCTTTCAAGCACTGCTGGCACCCGCATCGCTGTTTTTCCGCCGTAAGATAATCCATAAAAACCGAGGCGGTTTTCATCAACGAACGGTAGTTCTGCTAACCAGTCAAGCGTGCGTTCATGTTGACGGATAATCAACGAAAAGAGCGACCATTTGATTGGATTTGCCTTACGTTGAATTACGCGGAAAGCATCCTGACCAATATAGGGGTTCTGTGGTGCGTAGGTGATAAAACCTCTATCTGCCAGTTGTGCTGCGTAGGAGTGATAAACTGACTGAATTTTTGGATCGGCAGTATCCTGCGGTCTTCCCTCTAAGCCATGTTGACAAACCACAACGGGCCGTTGTTCCCCCGGTTTAAGGTCGTTTGGAAGTAGTAAGATACCGTAAGCAAAAACATCTTTCCAAACATCAAGCACAACTTCGTAGCCTTTCCATTTAGGTTCGTCATAAATCAGGCGGATTCTCGGATTGGCAGGCACATCAGGCGCGGGACACCGACCAATGACCTCATCCCAGAAATAGGTTTTAGCATCAACACATGTCTCTTCCCACTTTGCCAGTGAAGAAGTGTCAGTTTTATTCCAGAAGAATTCTTGCCGCCGCGTGGCTGCTTCTCGCAAAAAACGTTGCGTCAAATTGACGAGTTGCATGAACTGACGTTGTTGTCGTGCATCGTAGTCAAACGCCTCCGTTGTGTCTGATGTTAGTGGTAGGTCTTTGTCAATATGGGCATTTTCAACGCCAAGACTCGTGAGAAAAGCGGTTAACGTTTCTGTAGAACCGGGTAAACCATCCTCTGGTGAGATTAGATGTATATTATCTGTGCACCCAAGTTCCTGATAAACGGCACGTGCACGATTAAACTCTGCATTTGCCGATTCCAATGGAGGTGAAACCAATTGTCCGGGTGCTGCCCCTCTACGACCGTCTCGTGCAGCTGGCGGTCCTGCCACCTCAGGTCCGCGACTCGCCTCAACGATTAACAATCGCGGTGCAATGAGACTCGCGATTTCCGCGTCCCCAAATTCATGGATGAGTCCCCATACGTTGCGATAAATCGGTTCGCGCCACACATCCTCACGCGACTGGAAATAGCCACTGACAACCGTTGCCTGAATTCGTTCATCAACGGCAGCACTATTGAATGCTATCAGTCCACCTTCGCCGTAGCCCATAACGCCAATGGGTTCATCAAAAGAAGACATCCAGTCTACTAATGATAAGACTTTCTGCACCTCATAGCCGATAATGTGTCGTCCCAATTGATATGCCATTCGGTAGATGAATTCACGATGCGGTTGATTTGTAAATGCACCGATTTTCGGATTACCAGAATAGGTATCCTCACGATTGATAAGCATCGGAATCACAACCCGACACCCAGCACTTGCTAAATGTCTGGCAAACTGCGCTTCAGGTGGGAGTTCGTCGGTTACACCTGCAATCATCTCTGGCGTCCAATCCGCATCCGGCAATGCGATGACCTGAGCCACAACCGGGACGTTGTCATTCGGTTCTAACAGCAATCCTTCACCTTCTATCTCATCAAAAACTTGCCACCTAACACGGGATAAGGTGTTATTCTCCCCTTTTGCGATGTGCGCGGGGCTTTTTGTTGTTCCGAGATATGAAAGTGCTTCAATCGGTAAGCGTTCGTCATAACACCCAATCTGCTTCCTGAAACGTTGTCTGTTCGGTTCAACAGATTCGGTGTATGCTGCGTGGGAACTATAATCCCGATTCCACAACGTTTCACGTTTTTCTGCTGCAATTTCTATGGCGCGGGTTACATAGTTATCTAAATCTTCTACCATTTGTGCGGCAAGATCACCTTCAACTGTTAATGATGCCGTGCCTTGTAATTCTGACGCGTGATTTTTTGACATGATTTTTCTCACTTATTCAAACAAAAGCACACAGGAAATTGCGTGTCTGTTTAGTTATATAATTCCTTCTTGTCTTAACTGTTCCATTTCATCAGACGACATTTTCAACATATCAGTCAATATCTCATCCGTATGTTCGCCAAGACCTGGTGCGGGAGCGTCTACATCTCCAGGCGTATCAGAGAGTTTAATCGGCACACCCGGTACCTCTACAGCACCCGTAACTTGATGCACGACTTGTGTTATCATCTCCCGTGCTTGAACCTGCGGATGACTAACAACCTTGTCAATCGTATTGATAGGACCGCACGGCACACCAATTTTTTCAAGCGCGTCAATCCATTCATCAGTTGTACGTTGCCGCATAATCTCAGAAAGAATAGGAAACAATTCGCTATGATTTGCTGTTCGTTCTGCATTAGAACTAAACCGTGGATCAGAGATTAGATTTTTCCGATCCACATGCTCACAGAATTTTGCCCACAGCACATCGTTTCCAATTGCAATGATAACATGTCCGTCTGCTGATTCAAACGCTTCAAATGGTGTGATTGCTGGGTGCCGGCTTCCAAGCGGTTTTGGTATTTCATCTGTTGCAAAATAGCGAACGATTGCATTCTCTAATACTGCGACGAGGCTATCCAACATTGCCACATCTACCAACTGACCTTTTCCTGTATTATTGCGATGGTGTAGCGCGGACAGGATACCGATTGTTGTAAAGAGCGCAGCGGTGATGTCGCTGATAGATGTGCCAACCCGTACGGGTGGTCCATCCGGTTCCCCAGTGATACTGATGATACCTCCCATCCCTTGAATAATCATATCATAGGCACCTTGTTGTGCAAAAGGACCCGTCTGTCCAAAGCCAGAACATGCAGCATAAATGAGCGATGGATGTTCCGCTGCAAGTGCCTCATAATCTAAACCGAATTTTTTCATCGTCCCTGGACGGAAATTTTCTACTAAAATGTCGCTCTGTTTAACGAGTTGTTTGAATATAGTTTTTCCACGTTCAGTTTTGAGATTGAGTGTTACACTCCGTTTGCCACGATTTACACTCATAAAGTAGAGACTAAAACCATTCTTAAACGGTCCAAAGTTTCGTGATTCATCCCCTATTCCCGGTTGTTCAATTTTTATCACTTCAGCACCGAGGTCGCTTAAGATCATTGTTGTATAAGGCCCCGCAAGCACTCGCGTTAAATCTAATACTTTTATTCCATCCAATGGCCCTGCCATGTATTATCCCTTGCCTTCTAAAAGGTTGCTTTTCTGGTGCACACGTGCTAAAATGAAGCCAAACCATATATTAGCAGCATATAAGGTCTATGTCTATATGTTTTTGATGAAAGTCAGGATTATTAGTTTTCGGTTTTTCTCTAATATTTTTTCACATTTCTATAAACTATCTGTCCGTCGGGTAGAGCATTTGCGACACCCATAGGCGTCAATTTAAGAACATGTTTTTTGTTGAAGATTTGTAATCCCAATATTATGATGCTGGACACCTTCCGCATCGCTGGCGCTAACATGTGATCTACTAAAGCCTCGGAGAGGCGATAGGTGTATAGCAGCTGATATCTGTGTTTACCAAACCCCAGAGGGGCGAAAGGTGTATCAGATACACAATAACCAGGGATGAAAGTATGATGTCGCTTGAAGGAGAACATCAATGGATAAACTAAAAATCGCACATATCGGGACAGGTAACCGTGGAACTAATACGTACCTTCCACTCATTGCCAAATTGAATGATGACTTAGAACTCGTTGCAGTGTGTGATGTACACGACAAAAGGGTTACGGAGCAGGGAGAAAAGTATCACGTACCTGCCTACACAGACACCGAGCAGATGCTGGAGAAGGAAAAGCCAGATATCTGCTCTATTGTTATCACACCGAGCAACAACCATGTCCCCGGACTTCTCTGTTCACAACATGGCGTGAGTTATTGCACAGAAACACCAATAAACACTGACCTCAAACGCGCAGATATGATGATTGAAGCAGCTAAAGAACACGGTACAAAGTTGGAGGTCAACGAAAACTATTATCGACGTCCATCTGAACGCATCAAACGTGCGATGATTCTGGAAGGTATATTCGGCAAGGTGAACTTGGCTTACAACGATTTCCACGGACACGGTTATCACGGTATTGGTCTAATAAGGAGTTATGTCGGGTTTGACAATGAACCGGTGCAGGTTTACGGTTTTAATAAATCGTTTAGCGTGCAGGATCATGTGTGGCGAAAAGGACAACCTCGGCGTAAGAAAGAGGATTGGCTACATGCAGTCATTGAGTTTGCTGACGGCGCTGTAGGGATTTTCAACTTCACCAGTCTTTCTTACGGTTCTCCACTCCGTGGATTTAAGGGAACAAAATTCTATGCAGAGCGCGGGATGTGTTTCCGTGATGATGCTGTAATCTTAAATGATGATGCGGACGCACAACGACCCGTAACAATTACACGCAAAACGAATAACGTTGACGGTTACGAAACGCTCGCTGCCCTTGTTACTGACACCAACCCGGAAGTTGTTTGGGAAAACCCGTTGCAGAATTACTCACTCAGTGATAGTGAAATTACTGTCGCATCGGAATTAATGAGCATCGCAAATGCTGTCCGAAACGATACTGAACCAGAGTATGGCGCATACAACGGACGTAAAGACAGAGAAATTGACGTTGCTATGGGGCGCTCATGTGCAAATAACGGTGCACCTGTACCCTTTCCATTTGATTACTAAAAGTAGAGCGGAAATGTTCCCATTCCATACTGCTGTCTGGCAGTTTTTGCTTGTTATGAGCATTATATTAGGATATACTTAAGAGGTAGATAAATGAGGGGTGTGCATATAATTCCCATGTTTAAATATGCGCTTAAAGGTAGTCCGCACACGCCGTGGGTTTCCGTCCACAAGTTCAAAGAGGCGCAGCATGCCACACGTTTGGCGCATGCTGCGTTGATTTGGCAATGAATTGCGCAACTACAAACGCATTTCTATAAATCAAGCGGCACCTGGCGCCTGTCCCTGTCTGTGTTGATGCGCCAAATATTTATGCACACCCTTAGAAAAATATAATTTAGAGGGAGAAAAAGTGTTGAAATTTTTTCGGTCAATTTTCGTTTCACTGCTTATATTTGGATTAGGTGTAACCCTACTCGCTAACGAATGGGAAAAATTATACTTTCCAGACAACGTTGGCAGCTTTTGGGTTTACGAAGATCAAGACGGAGATGAATTAACTCGCTATGCTGTAGAGAAAAAAGATGTTGAAGGAAAAACATTTCGTGCCTTTGACTATGAACCAGAAATAGATGATTGGGAAAAATATATGTATGCAGTGCACCCCTTTCTTTATCAAGTTGGTGAAGAATGGGTTGCTTTTTATGTTGGCAATGATATTGAAAACGCCAAGAAGTCAATCTTAACTAAAAAACTTGATGAAATACTTGTGGCGCTCCGGCAATTAGCCGCCGGGCAACTCCCTCCCGGCATTACAATTGATTTTGACTATACTATTGAACCAAAAGCACAGGATTATTTTTATCTCTGTCCAATGCCTGTCACATATAATGAAGAATGGATTGCTATGCAGCTGGACGTAAAAGTAAAAATGACGATGGACATTCAGGGTGCCCCCGCTGAAATTCCGGATGAAGTTAAAACTATCTCCTCTACGACTAATCTTGTTGAAACAGGTAATGTTATTGGAAAGGAAACTGTTGAAACTGAAGCTGGAACGTTTGAAGACTGTTTAAAAATTGAGTATAAATCCAAAACAACCACAAATACAACACTCCCTCCTGAGTTCAAACAATTACTGTCGGAACAACAACCGAGCAAATCAGTTACGACACTGTGGTTAGCACCAAATGTTGGAATTGTCAAATTCAAAAATGAACAAGAGGATTCGGATGATGTGAAGACCCTTGAATTAAAAAGTTACGAAATCAAATCTGATGAGTCGGAAAACGGGGATAGTAAATAATCTGCAAAATGTGCTTGTACTGCTGTACTCGGATTATAGTAAAAACCATAATTATTTACACACTACAAATCAACGCCAAATGCGCGCATGGCATTCTACATGATTCTGCATTGGTTAGGAAACCGCATCTACCGGGGAGTGTGCACATATTTTTAGGTTTCACTATAATATCTCTTTGAAGGAAACACTTCGCATGTTGAAAAAACTGTGTCCTCTCTGGATATTTTTTCTATCTTTTTATTTCAGTACGAATCTAATAGGAAACGAATCAACGCAAAAGTATTTTCCGAGTCCACTCGGCAGTTTTTGGGTCTATGAAGACCAAGATGGAAACGAATTGACACGCCGTGCGATTGAAGGAGAAGAAATTGCGAGTAAAACATATTACGGCTTCAGTTACGAACCTATATTAGAAGACTGGAAAGATTTTCACCGGTACATGCATCTTACTCTGTTTAATGTTGGGGAGAAATGGATAACGTTTCTCGTTGAAGAAGAAGTTAAAACAGCAGTAAAGGCCCGTTTCACTAAAGAGATGGAAATTTTCTCCAAATTGGCAAAGAGCTCTTTAGAGAATAACTCACCACCCGAATTCAACCTTACCGTTGACTTCAACTATAATGTGGAAATAGAAGCGGAAGAGGAATTCAATTTACTCCCGATCCAAGCAGCTCCTGATGAAGAATGGGATACAACACAAATTAATGCCAAAGTTACAATGAAGTTTGACATACAGGGTCTACCAGATTTTCAGAATGCTGCTGACATGCCTGAAATCACACTTGATTATACTATTCTTGAAACGGGAAAAATACTTGGTACCGAAACGGTTAAGACCGCCGCTGGAACGTTTGAAGATTGTTTGAAAATTGAATACCGAACAGAAACTGAAATGACAACATCTCGAACACATGGAATGGAAGACTCACCCGGCGAATCAGTTTCAACATTGTGGTTAGCACCTAATATCGGAATTGTCAAATTTCATCAAAAAGCTGGGAAGATATTTCTGCATGCCATATCAGATAGAGATCTTATTGAGGCATCAAATTCTGATAAAGAGGCTGCTGATGTCGCGGCTCCCTCAATCAAAACATTTGAATTAACGAATTACGAAGTAGCATCTGATCTATCGCAAGACGATGCCAACAATAAATAGGTTACCGTTAGACTTATACCAACCAAGAAATAAATGGAGGAATCCTCGTGTTGAAAAAATTTTCTGTGGCACTGTTTTTTATATTAGTCTTTAGTTTTAGCATAACTTTGTTAGGGATTGAGTCAGCGCAGCTATATTTTCCTGGCACTTTAGATAGTTTTTGGGTTTATGAAGACCAGGATGGGAATGAGTTGACCCGTCATTCAATTGAAGGTGAAGAGATTGCAGGTGAAACGTACCCCGCCTTCAGTTATGATCCTGAGTTAGAGGATTGGGTAAATTATAGCCCTTTTATCCACCCCTTTTTATATCAAATTAATGATGTGGGGATCACGCTTGTTGTTGGTGAAGAGGTAGAAAACACAGTCAAAGCGCGCTTTAAAAATGAAATAGAAACTTTTGTAGAAATAATAAAAGGGCAGGCACCACCAGGAATTGATACTTCTGTTTTTGATATGGGAGTTGACGTGGAGGTAGAGGCAGAAGAAAATCTGTTTTTACTTCCTGATACTATTGCTGTTGATGAAGAGTGGGACGTAAACGAGGTCGAAGTTAACGCCAAGTTGATTCCTCTGGGAGCTGGTGCTCCGGAAGGTGAAGAATTGTTGATCGATTTCACCATCGTCGAAACAGGAATTGTCCAGGGTACAGAAACTGTTGAAACGATAGCTGGCACGTTTGAAGACTGTCTGAAAGTTGAGTATCGCACTGAAACAACAGCAGTAATGACACCTAACCCTTCACCTGAAGACATAGCTTCTCCTGGAGAAACTGTAACGACAGTATGGTTTGCCCCCAACGTCGGAATAGTAAAATTACATCAAAAATCGGGACACATGTTCTTAGACATGATACCAGATGATGCAGGTTTTCCTGGTGCTCTTCCGCCTCATCAGGAGAGGACACTGGAATTAAAGAGATTTGAAATCAAAACTGCTGAATCGGAGAGTGGTAGCAGCGATTAAATGATGGTGCGCCTATAAATCACACACGCAATTAGGGAATGTTATGTTAAAAAGATTTAGTGCTGTTTCAACGCTATTATTCGTTTTTAGTTTCAGTGCAGCGCTGCTTGGAAATGAGTCTGCGCAAAAATATTTTCCCAGCATACTTGGAAGTTATTGGGTTTATGAAGACCAAGATGGAAACGAGTTAACTCGCCGCGCGATTGAAGGTGAAGAAATTGCGGGTGAAACATATCACGCGTTTGAATATGAACCTGAGTTAGAGGATTGGGCGGATTATATCCCTTTTATCCATCCATTTCTATATCAATTCGGTGATGCTGGGATCACACTTGTTGTCGGTGATGAGGTTGAGAAAGCTGTAAAAGCACGGCTCACCAAAGAGATGGAAATATTTTCCAAATTGGCAAAGAATTCTTTAGAGAATAACTCACCTTCCGAGTTCGACCTTACTGTTAACCTCAACTATGATGTAGAGGTAGAAGCTGAGAACCGATTCAATTTTCTCCCTGTCCAAATGGTTTCAGATGAAGAATGGGATGCAATACAAATTAGTGCCAAAATCACCATGCAATATAATATACAAGGTTTACCTGATTTTCAGGGGGCACCAGAACTGCCAGAAATCACGCTTGATTTTACTATCCTCGAAACGGGAAAAATCCTCGGCACAGAAACTGTTGAAACGGAAGCTGGCACATTTGAAGACTGTTTGAAAGTTGAATATCGCACAGAAACAACTGCAATTATTACCTCAGACCCTCCACCTGGACAGGTAAATCCACCAGGAGAAACTGTTACAACTGTATGGTATGCGCCTAACGTCGGAATTGTAAAAGTTAAGCAAAAATCAGGTTACCTATTATTAGATATGTTACCTGCGGAAGCGGGAATACCAATGCCCGCTGATCCAAAGGAAAAAACACTTGAATTAAAGAAATACGAAATCAAAATGGATACGGCGGAGGTTGAATGAGCGTTTTTCCTATCTATCGTCCAAGACGCCTACGCGCAAATGAAAACTTACGTCGCCTCGTCCGCGAAACTCATCTGTCTGTGGATGATCTCATTTATCCGATGTTTGTTGTGCATGGACAAAACACGGCACATGAAATCTCTTCTATGCCGGGGTGCTACCAATACTCAGTAGATAGACTCATAGATGCCGCGAAAGAACTTACATCTCTTGGTATTCCCGGGACAATCCTCTTTGGAATACCAGAAACGAAGGATCAGATTGGGTCTGAAGCCTATGCAGAAGATGGTATTATTCAGCAGGCAGTGCGTGCGATTAAGGACGCTGTCCCTGATCTACTTGTGATTACAGATGTCTGTCTGTGTGAATATACCGATCACGGTCATTGTGGTATCATTGAAGATGGCGAGGTGCAGAACGACCCAACGCTTGATTTACTTGTTAAAGAGAGTGTATCGCACGCGCAGGCGGGGGCAGATGTAATTGCACCATCGGATATGATGGATGGTCGTGTCAGTGCAATTCGCGACGCATTAGACGATGAGGGATACGAAAACATCCCTATAATGGCGTATTCAGCAAAATATGCATCTGCTTTTTATGGACCCTTTCGTGAAGCGGCAGAATCAGCACCACAATTCGGTGATCGCCGCTCATATCAGATGGACCCAGCAAATTCTGAAGAAGCACTACGAGAAGTAGCATTAGATATTGAGGAGGGCGCGGACATTGTGATGGTGAAACCTGCTCTATCATATCTTGATGTTATCCATCAAGTGAAGACGGAATTTCAGATGCCTGTTGCAGCGTATAACGTCAGCGGCGAATACGCTATGATAAAGGCAGCAGCACAAAACGGATGGATTGACGAAAAGCGGGTTGCGTTGGAGGCATTAACAAGTATCAAACGTGCAGGAGCAGATATAATTTTGACGTACTTTGCAAAATCGGTTGTAGAGTGGCTAAATAATTAGCTGTGGTTAGCAGTAGACTCTTCTGTAGGAACGATTTCTTGGTAGGAATGATTTCAAACCTTAACTTAACAAATTAAAACTGAAATAGGAGGAACGAATTGGAGAGCAGCAAATCCTTATCAGCGTGGCAAAAATCACAACAATTTATCCCTGGTGGTGTTAACAGTCCTGTCCGTAATTTCAGTAAGGTTGGTGAGCATCCTCGCTTTATTGATTATGGTACCGGGTCTAAAATTTACGACATAGACGGAAACGCGTATATTGATTATGTCGCTTCATGGGGTCCGTTAGTTTTGGGGCATGCGCATCCAGATGTAGTCGAAGCTATCAACGCTGCATCCGCACGCGGAACAAGTTTTGGCGCACCCACGACTTTAGAGACAGAACTTGCTGAAATCATCGTCAACGCAGTACCCTCTATTGATCAGGTTCGGCTTGTCAACTCAGGTACGGAAGCGACAATGAGTGCAATTCGTGTCGCACGCGGTTATACTGGACGGAATAAAATCATCAAGATAGACGGATGCTATCACGGACATGTAGACTATCTCTTAGCAAAAGCTGGGTCTGGCGTTGCAACTTTCGGTCTTTCAGATAGTGGTGGTGTTCCAGAAGATTTTGCACGCAATTCCCTTACTGTCCCATTTAACGATCCTGAAGCAGTGAAAGTAACAATCGAAGCGAATGCTGATGAAATCGCCTGTCTCATTCTTGAGCCTATCATGGGGAACATGGGTATTATCCCGCCCCGTGAGGGTTATCTCAATGAACTTCGTGAAATAACTGAACAGCATGGAATCGTGCTTATCTTTGATGAAGTAATTACTGGCTTCCGCGTGGCTTATGGCGGCGCACAGTCATACTACGGTGTTACGCCTGATATGACCTGTCTTGGAAAGATAATCGGTGGCGGTTTGCCTGTCGGTGCTTACGGCGGAAAAAGTGAAATTATGCGGTGCGTTGCGCCTGAAGGCGATGTCTATCAGGCAGGCACTTTGTCTGGTAATCCGTTGGCAGTCACTGCCGGTATAACAACTTTGAAAAAGTTGGCGGAACCCGGGGTTTATGAGCAGCTTGAAAACCGTGCGTCTGTACTTGCGGATGGACTCGCTGAGGCAACCCAAAAACATGGAATTAACGCATGGCATAGCCGCGTCGGTTCAATGTTGATGCTTTACTTCACATCGGAAGTTGTTACTGATGCGGATGGTGCACGAACTGCTGATACAGAACGTTTTCGTCAGTACTTTTGGGGTCTCCTTGAACGTGGCGTGTATGTTGCCCCTTCCCAATTTGAAGCAGGATTTGTCTCCTTAGTTCATTCTGAAGCAGATATCAACACGACCGTTCAAGCCGCAACTGAGGTAATAGCAAATTTCTAAAGAATGGTAAAGGAATTGAATGTCAAGTTTTGATGGTATAGTTAAAATAATTGCTGACGATCTCAGTGCTATAGAGGCGAAACTGACTGAAAACACAGCGAGCGAATATAGTTTTGTAGATATGGCAGTTCAACATGTTGTAGAAGGTGGTGGTAAACGTCTGCGTCCTATTCTTGTTGTGCTATCTGCAAAAGCGTGTGGGTATGAAGGTGCTGATGCACACACACTCGCATCAGTTGTTGAACTGATCCATGTCGCATCCCTTGTCCATGATGATGTGCTTGATGAAGCTGCTATCCGCCGTGGTCGTGAAACACTACAGACAAAATGGGGAAATAAGGTTGCAGTGCTCGTTGGGGATTACTTGCATGCGCGTGTTCTCTCAATGTTGGTTTCCCGCCGCGCAGATGACCCCGCGATGACAATACTTGCAGATACCACGCAGGCAATGTGCGAAGGTGAGGTAATACATGCTTACAAAAGCGGAGATTTTGATATTTCTGAAGAAGAGTACCTGAAAATAATTAGTTTTAAAACCGGTAAGTTAATCGCTGCTTCTTGTACACTCGGTGCACACCTCGGCACAAATGATGAGCAACAGATTAATGCGATCACTACCTACGGTCAGCAAATTGGAACCGCATTCCAAATCGTAGATGATCTGCTCGATTTTGTGGAAGACCCTGAAAAGTTGGGAAAAAACGCTTTCGGTGACCTTCGGGAAGGAAAACTTACTTTTCCTATCATACATACACGAAAAGTGTGTAATGCTGATGAGAAACAGACCCTTGAAAAAGTGTTAAACCCTAACACTGATGAAACCGAAGCTATCACCTTTGTTGAATCGCTGTTCCAAAAATATGGTGTTGAACCCCATTGCCTGAAGGTTGCTCAAGGTTATGCAGATCGGGCAAAAGCGGCGTTGGCAAAAATACCACAATCAGATGCTCGTACAGCCTTACAAGACCTTGCAGATTACGTCGTTTCACGGGATTCATAGGTGAGAAGAACCCAGGCGTTTCCCTTTGTATTTTGTAAAAGGCGCCGGTCTATACGCTAACTTATTCAAGAATCGCAATGTTTTATCCAGCACATATAAATCTTCAAAACAGAAAATGTCTTGTTGTGGGCGGCGGCACTGTTGCTGAACGTAAAGTTGTCTCCATGCTCATTAGTGGAGGGGACGTGACTCTGATTAGTCCCAACGCAACCGAATTATTGATGTTCCTCGCAGAACTCGGTACAATACGTTGGCATAAACGACAACTAAAGGCTGGAGATACAACAGGCTATTTTCTTGTGTGTGCCGCAACCGATTTTACAGCTATAAACACAGCAGTATATGTTGAAGCACACGAAAAAAACAGAATTCGTTTAGTCAATGTTGTAGATGTAATTCCACAATGTGCCTTTGCCGCTGCCTCTGTTGTAACAGATGGCGAACTCATGATTAGTATCTCCACCAGTGGAATGAGTCCAGCGACAAGTAGACGCATCCGAGAACATTTTGAAGAGACATTGAATACGTCATCTTTATATACACTTGGATACGAAAATGGAAAACCAGTGCCTATTGAAAATCAAGGGCTGCCCTATCCTGTTTATCTTTTATTGGAAGATCGTAAGTGTGTGGTCCTATGTGAGCAGGAAACATCGGAAATTAAGCGCCGAGTCTCGCTTTTACAACAATGCGGTGCTACAGTGATGTATAATTCTACTGACTTTGAAGACGCATTCCTTGTGATATCCGATGCGTCTATACGTGATACTTCTGATGCCTTATTACGAGAGTGCCTTGAGAAACCAGATTCTGGAAACTTCTCTACACCGAATTTGATTATAGATAATAACCTTATCATAAGCATATCCGCTAAGAATGGCACAGATGTTAGCAAAGTAAAACAGCTACATGAGCGACTAACACATAAGTTTGAAAACAACGGCTACGGTGCTTTTATTGATCTTCTTGGCACGCGCCGAGCGGAAGTTCTTAATGCTTTTCCTACGTCAAAAATGCGCGGCGACTTTTTTGAGGAACTCATTGGACACGTCGCAGGCAGTCCACAAACATGTTGTCTAAGACTCACAGACGCTGAATGTTCTGCTGAATGCCTTTTCAATTGGGTGCGACAAGGTAAAATTGAACAGGCGAACGATTTTATATCAGACCTTTTAAGCGCACAGCGTGCAAACTTATAACTAATGTAAGCAAAACCATGGATTTTCTATTTCTTATAACCGTTTTAGTCTATTTAGCAGCCAGTATTTTTCAGGCACTCTACCTTGCTATAGGGGAAAGAACTGAAACGCCGACTCTACGCCCAAAGATCGGCCTCATCGCATTCTGGGGAACGGTGCTTGGATTTGCCTTGCTAACACTTTTTATTATCCTCTGGTGGTCACGTCAAGGACATTTCCCGATGACGCACTGGACAGACTCAACAGCTTTTTTTGCATGGGCAATCACATTGATCTACCTGATTGTAGTTCGAATGACGCAATTACGTGCTATCGGTAGTTTTGTGATGCCCCTTGCATTCATTACAATCCTAATTTCTTACAGTTTTTCTCGAAATACATCACCGTTACCAGAAAATTTGAAAACCTATTGGTTAGTTCCTCACGTTACGCTCATTCTTCTTGCCTATGCTGCATTTATTACAGCCTTTGGGTTTGGGCTGCTGTACCTTATGGCAGAGAAAAGGATCCGTCAGAAGACAAGTGCACTTTTCCATAACCTTCTTCCGTCTCTCGGTGCTTCAGACGAACTCGGTCACCGATGTGCTATCCTTGGTGTGATTTTGCTAACAATCGGTGTAATTGTCGGTGCGCTATGGACTCAGTATATCAATGAGTTAACTTGGAGATGGCTTGACGCAAAGGTCTTTTTCACCGTCGTGACATGGGTTATCTATGTTGTGCAAATTAGTATCCGTCAGTTGTGGGGATGGCGTGGCAGGAAAGCAGCATATTCGGAAATCATTGGTTTTGTTGCAGTCCTCTGTACGTATATTGGTGTGAATCTATTTTTAGACAGCGTGCACACATTCCGATAATATAAGGTAGTAAACACAACGGTGTAATGAACAGAGCTATTTAGTTTTCTATATTTACGTTAATTTGTTCTGGTCCTCTTCTGTAGGAGCGACCTCTTGGTCGCGACTTTTCGGCTAAAACAGATAAAATGCCTAAAACTAAATAGCCTCGTATAACGAATGCAAAATTTGACATTTCATCCTAAATTGTGATATAATTTATTAACTTTCGGACGTCGTGAGTATTAGTTTCCGTAGAGTCAAACCATGAATCAGATTGTATCTATCGGAACAAGCCATCATATAGCCCCCGTTGAATTTAGAGAAAAACTGGCTTTTTCCGAAGAACAACTCATTGAATCTATCCATCACCTTCGTGAATCATATCAGGTTGATGAGGCAGTAATTCTTTCTACCTGTAACCGCGTAGAGGTTTATGGTGTCGCCAATTCCGAGCGAACAGTCGAATCACCTATCAAAGTCCTGCTTGACTTTTTATCTGACTACCATCGAATTAGTGTGGATACACTCAAAAAATGGAGTTATCGCCACCATAACCTTGATACCATTCTACATCTTTTCAGGGTTACATCCAGTCTTGACTCAATGGTCGTGGGTGAATCCCAAATTTTAAGTCAAGTCAAAGAAGCATTTGATTTTTCACGTTCGGCAGGGGGTGCTGGCGTAATCCTGAACCGTCTTTTCGCGAAGGCATTCAGCGTTGGCAAACGTATACGTTCAGAGACCACGATTGCTACGGGAGCAGTCTCAATTAGTTATGCGGCGGTTGAACTTGCTAAAAAGATTTTCAATACTTTAGAAGACAAAACTGTAGCGATTATTGGCGCGGGGGAGATGAGCGAACTGACAGCAAAGCATCTCGTAGCGAATGGTGTCTCCAGAGTGATAGTCGCTAATCGCACCTATGAACGTGCTGTTAAAATTGCCGAAAAATTTAAAGGTATTCCAGTCGGTTATGAGGAAGACCTGAATTTTCTCATTGATGCTGATATCGTCATCAGTTCCACAGACGCCCCCCATTATCTCATTGAACGTAAACCTCTCGCTGAGATCATGAGAAAACGGAAGCATCGGTATATGTTTCTTATTGACATTGCTGTTCCACGCGATATTGAACCGGACGTCAGTAAAATTAACCACGCTTTTCTGTATAACATTGATGATTTAGAAGCTGTTGTTGCCTCTAATCTCAAAGATCGTCAGCAGGAGGCGGTTCGCGCGGAACAAATTGTCTCTGAAGAGGCGAAACAGTTTCATGACCAATTGCAAATCCTGGAAGTCAATCCCACCATTAAGGCACTTCATCAGCAGTTTCAGCAGATCGTCGAAACCGAACTTCAAGTCTGCTTCGATTGCACCGCATTGTCGGACACACAAGAGACAGCTGTTACATCTATGACACAGGCAATAGTCAAAAAACTTCTACATCATCCAGTAGAAAATTTGCGCCACGCTGTCAACGATGGCAATGCTGATCATGGGCAGTATGTTCAGGCACTTCAAGAACTGTTCGCTTTAGATAATCAGAACGATAAGGAACAGGAATGAGCAGCTCGGTTACAATTGGCACGCGTGGCAGCCAACTCGCCCTTTGGCAAGCATCCTTCGTCAAGCAGCAATTAGCACACCATTTCCCTGATGTTGAAGTTAATCTCAAAATCATTAAAACCACCGGTGACACTATCCAAAATCGCTCTTTGTTAGGATTAGGCAAAGGCGTTTTTACCAAAGAGATAGAAATCGCGTTGTTAAATGGTGAAATTGACATCGCTGTTCATAGTCTCAAAGACCTCCCGACAGAATTACCCGAAGGACTTTGCATAGCCGCCATCCCGAAGCGGGAAGACCCGCGTGATGTTCTTATTACGTCTACAGAATTCCCTTTAGAAGATCTGCTCAGCGGTGCGAAAATTGGCACCACGAGTCCACGGCGAAAGGCACAACTCCTCCATATACGTCCAGATTTACAAGTCGTTGATGTCCGAGGCAACGTTGATACTCGGATCCGTAAACTTGAAGAGACCGATCTTGATGGAATTATCTTGGCTGCAGCGGGAATTAAACGTCTCCTAAAAGAAGAGGTGATAACACAATTTTTTGAAATAGAGGAGATGGTTCCAGCGGTTGGACAGGGTGCATTGGCAATTGAAGCGCGTGAGGGAGATAGGGACATTGAAAATCTGCTCGCGCCTCTGAATGACTTTACGACAGTAGCCGAGATTACAGCTGAAAGAACTGTGTTGGAAAGCCTTGGTGGCGGATGTCAGCTCCCGATAGGTGCTTATGCTGAGCATGTTGATGGTGAACTCTCACTTATTGGCACTGTGTGTCATCCTGAAGGATGGGTGCGTATTGTGGAAAGAGCCACAGGAATGTTAGATGATGCCCAGCACTTAGGAAAAATCGTTGCCGAAGAATTGCGTAACAGTGGCGCAAATGAACTATTGAAGGCACAATTAGATGTCGGATAAATTTATCTATGAAAACAATACATAACGGGATTGTTTACATCGTAGGCGCAGGTCCTGGCGATAAAAAACTTATTACCCTAAGGGGCGTGGAATGCCTTCAGCAAGCCGATGTTGTCATTTACGATCTGCTGCTGAACGATGGGTTGTTAGAACATTGCCCCGCACATACCGAAAAAATCCGAGCGCCCGATCCGAGAATACGTACTAACCGTCAAACCGAACTTAATCAATTGCTTGTCCAGCATGCTATAGCCGGTAAAATTGTTGTGCGTCTTAAAGGCGGTGATCCTTATATCTTCGGGCGAGGAGGCGAGGAAGCGATGGCACTTGTTGAAGCAGGAATTCCGTTTGAAGTTGTCCCCGGTGTTACCTCTGCTATTGCTGCTTCTGCCTACGCCGGAATTCCGGTTACGCATCGTGATTATGCCTCATCGGTTGCTTTTGTGACAGGTCATTCCGCTGCATTGCATCCCGATTCAAATATTAATTGGGAACAACTTGCTACTGCGGTAGATACACTTGTTGTCTACATGGGAGTAGCACATCTCCCACAGATTGTGGAACGATTGATACTGCACGGCAGAGATCAGCACACTCCTGTGAGTTTGGTACGTTTCGGAACGACTCCCCAACAATTTGTTGCCCAAGGCACGCTTGCAGATATTGTAGAAAAAGTAGAAGCAGCCCAACTGAAAAGTCCTGCGATTATCGTTGTAGGAGAGGTGAACCGACTGCGGGAACAACTCCGATGGTTTGACACGAAACCTCTTTTCGGAAAACGTATACTTGTTACACGTGCCCGCTCGCAGACAAGCGAATTTGCTGACTTTCTGGAAGCAAACGGCGCAGAAGTCATTCAATTTCCCACCATAGAGATTCGTCCACTTGAAATTGATAGTGCGGACATTCCCACGCCAGAGAAATATGATTGGATTATTTTTACAAGTGTCAATGCTGTTGAGATATACTATGCGCACTTACGAGAAAAAGGGAAGGATACGAGAGTTTTCGGTGGGTGCAGCATCTGTGCAGTTGGACCGAAAACGGTAGAAGCACTAAACAGCATCGGTATTTATCCCGATTTCGTGCCATCACATGCCAGCGGACGAGTTGTCGCAACAGAGATAGAAGTCGTGCAAGGAAAGAAAATCCTGCTACCGCGTGCGAAAATCGCCACCACGGACCTTCCTGACATCTTGCGCGAGAGAGCTGCACACGTTGACGATGTTCCACTTTACGATACCGTCAAAGTAGCAAGTGAAAACCGAGATACTATTAAAAAAGACCTTTTAGAAGGTAGAATTGACTTTGTTACGTTTACAAGTTCTTCAACCGTTACCAACTTTCTTGAGATGTTTCCATCGCACACAGCTAAGGATTTGTTGGCAAATGTTCGTGTGGCAGTGATCGGTCCAACAACAGCAGCAACTGCGACGGAACACGGTGCGCGCGTTGATGTGGTAGCGAAGGAGGCAACCATAGAGAGCCTAACAGAAGCAATTATTGCAGAATATTCAAATCTATCGGAATAGGAATAGGTAATATCTGTCTTGTCCAAAGAAAGTTTATCTTCCTACTTGAGCACCTTTAATTCTCGGACTTAATAGAAACCCATCCGTATCTACCAGACTGACATTGGATAACCGTAAGTTTGAAGCTTTGACTACAATCACTTCAAAAGTAAGCGTTGCAAGCGTGCCATTTCCCTTACTACTACCCACACTGGACTTTGCTGATAACTTCACAGTATTTGCTGTTACAACTGGTTTGGCTGCAATTGAACCAGTAGACAGATAGTCGCCGATGTCACTCTTAATGTAGCGGAGGGCAGTGTCATCATACGTAACGGTGGCACGAAAACCTGACACAGAAACTCCATCAACAATATCAAGTGTTAATGTGAACTGTTTTCCAATATCAGGTGAATGAACGACATCTGGGGCGATACGTACCGTTGCTTCTGCATTGGTAGGCGGCGGGAGTTTCCACAACAATACTGTCCCGTCCCAACTACCGCTCGCAAGGATTTTACCATTTGGAGAGAAAGATAAACTTGTAATATAGTGTGGGTCTCCTGCCAAAAGTGTCTTTTTGTGTCTTCCTGTAGAGGCGTTCCACAAACGAATCGCACCGTGCACATCACCAACCGCGAGGGTTTTACCATCAGGACTAAAAGACATGCCTCTATCAATTCTTGCATGTCCTGTAAGTGTTTTTTTGAGTTGCCAGGTAGATGGATGCCATAAATACACCACACCTCCATAGCTGGCAGCGAGAGTTTTTCCATCCGGACTGAAAGAAACACTTCTTGTCCAATACCCAATATTTCCTAAAAGCGTTTTTTTGAGTTCACCCGTTGTAACGTCCCATATACGTACAGAACCATCATTACCGCCGCTTGCAAGCATAAGGTTATCAGGACTAAACGATACACTCATCACAGTACGTGTATGCCCTTTCAACACATTGTTAAGTTGTCCTGTAGCAGTATCCCATAGTATACAGTCATCTCTACTTCCACTCGCAATTGTGTTGCCATCGGAACTAAACAATACACAATTGATATAACCGTATTCGCCAACTGTAAGTATCTTTTTCAGATTTCCTGTTATTGCATTCCAAAGGTAAATCTTGTTAGATTCATCCCCACTCACAATTGTTGAACCGTCTGGACTGAAACCCACACATTTAACATTGAGATGGTGTCCTGTGAGTGTGTGTTTTAGTGTATGGGTAAGCGGGTCCCATAAGCTCACAAAATGGTCTTCCCGAGAGCTAACAAGTGTTTTTTCATCTGGACTAAAAGATAGACTCGTGATACTTTCTGTATGTCCTGACATGAGTATTTTTTTGAGATTTCCCGTGGATACATTCCATAGGCGTACCGTTCCATCAGCACTGCCAGATGTGATCGTTTTGCCATCTCGGCTGAAAACTACACTTTCAACACTGCTGGTATGTCCAGTGAGTGTTTGTTTGTGGTGACCTGTTGCAACATCCCACAAGTGTAAAGTAGAATCCCCAGAACGATTGCTAGTGCTAGCACGATTTGAATATCCAACTGCACTAACAAGTATTTTTCCGTCTGGACTGAATGCTACGCAATTGGCATTGCGGCGCTTATGTCCTACGAGTGTTTTTTTGAGTTTGCCAGTGCCAACATCCCAAAGACGGACTTCAGGATATGGTGAACCGGTGAATCCTCCTGTACTTGCTAATGTTTTTCCATTTGGACTAAAGGATAGACTGGTGATGCCACTTGGTGGATGTCCTTCAAGTGTTTTCTCCAGTTTTGTTGTGGCAACATCCCATAAACAGATCGTAGCATCTTCATGAAATCCTCCAGCACCACTTGCAAGGATTTTGCCATCAGGGCTGAACGCGAGACTTGTAACTTCCACTGTATGTTCTGTAAGAACTTTTTTTAGTTTTCCCGAAGCGGAATCCCATAAATATACTAAACCAGCAATGCTTCCATTGGCACTACCACAAGCGATTATCCGCCCATCAGGACTGAACACAACGCTTGAAACAGTGCTCAAAGGTTCTTGGAATACTCTTTTGAGTTGTCCCGTGTTGGCATCCCACAAGCGAACCTCTCCTAAGCTACCACCAGCAATTATCTGTCCATCAGGACTGTATGCCACACACAGAACTTCATCTCGTTGTCCAGTGATTAGGTCCAGTTCTTTACCTGTCTCCGCGTCATAAATCCAAATGCCGATAGAACTCGCTACCGCAAGGCGACTGCCATCCGGCGAATATTGAATGTCCTGCAATTTGCCTTTGCCGAGACGTGCTATAGCATCTTCAGGTAACTTCCATTGCGTGTAGTCTTGGGCGAATCCGGTTTGTGGCCCCAGTGTTGAGACGAAGATAAATATTGATGCGAAAAAAAGGATTGTGCGTATTCTCATTATATAGACATCCATGCTACTATTCAACATCTTTCACACAACGGAACCCGACAAAGCTGCCGCGAAAAGATGGAGAACCTTTGAAACGCGTAGCGACTTGCACGTCATGTGAAGTACTAAACCAAGAACCACCACGCAACACCCGCTCCGTTTTAATGTCCATAGAATTACTTATCAGATATGTTATACTTTCACCAACAACTGGATTTTTACGTGGTGGATTCGAATATGCGTTACTCTGAAATTCATCAAGGCACCACTCCCACACATTTCCAGCCATATCGTGCAAACCGTATCCATTTGCTGGAAAACTACCGACAGGTGCAGCGTATTCATAACCGTCTGCTGAACCACCAAAATTACATTTTTCAGCATCCGGAGCTGTGTTTCCCCAGACGTACTTCTTACTGATTAAATTTCCGCCGCGCGTTGCCTTTTCCCATTCCGCTTCAGTCGGCAACCGCTTGCCTATCCACGCCGCATAAGCCATGGCATCGTGCCAACTTACACCGACAACAGGGTGATCATCGGTAGGTGAATATGTGAAAACATTATCCCAATCAAGTGGATGATGCCCCGTTTCGCGAATAAACCGGCGATACTGTCCAATAGTCACCTCGTGTTTATCGATGTAAAACGCATCAACATAGACGGGGTGCATCGGTTGCTCGCTATTATCTGCTTCAGCATCTTTGCTTCCCATTTGAAATTCACCTGCAGGAATTAGAACCATGTCTTCTGGTTGGAGTTCCGCAATTGCTCCTTCAGGTATTTTGACAGTATAAGTTAATGTATGTGTCCCTGTCATCCAATCTATTTTTAATATGAGATCCTTTGATCTGAAGGGGCCAGTAATCGTAACAGTATTATTCGCAGAAGATGTAATACGACCACGGTTTGCTTTGATTTCACCCGGTGGACCATCAAATGTAATGGAGAGTATTGCGTCCGACTGTATTGTGATTCCGCTTGGTGGATTCACAGAAACAAACTTGACTGTATCAGGTTCAACTTTTTCTTCGTCCAGATTTATCGGTTTCACACAGCGGAACCCTGTGAGATTTGTTCCGATAGCGGCAAATTCACTGCCTGACCGCCCAGCAACCCGTCCGCTTTTATTGGACATATTGAGGTAAGAACCACCTCGCAAGACACGTGAAATCATGATATTCGCGGAAAGTGTTCCGTCAGTCATATAAACTTCGCCCGCGATTGGGTTGTCTTTTGGAGAATTCTCGTAGAAAGTGACCTGATATGCATCAAGGCACCATTCTTGTACATTCCCTGCCATATCATGCAAACCGTAGCCGTTTGCTGGAAAACTACCGACAGGAGCTGTGAATTCATAGCCATCTTCCGTCCCATTCAAATTAGCTTGAGTTCCATTAGGAGTAGTATCGCCCCACGAATACTTTTTACCGACCAAGCCTCCACGTGCTGCCTTTTCCCATTCTGCCTCAGTTGGTAGCCGTTTACCTGCCCATTCTGCGTAAGCCACTGCATCGTACCATGTCACGTTAGCTATGGGATGTTCATCAGTAGGCGAATATTTTGCAATCGCATCCCAATCAGGTGCATCATGCCCAGTTTTCTTAATGAATTGCTTATATTCGCCTACCGTTATCTCGTATTTGTCAATGTAAAACGCATCTACATACACGCGGTGCAAGGGCTGCTCGTCTCCATCTGCTTCCGCACCAATGCTTCCCATTCGGAATTCACCTGCGGGAATAAGTGCCATTCCCTCAAGCACATCGCGCTGCGGTTCACAAGCAATGAGAATTGAGAGAAGACATACCATCACCAAATATAAAAGGTTACGCTTGTTATTCATAACATGTTTCCCTTTGCAATAGTGATTGGTAACGTAATTCGTGCTCTTATATGGGTAAAACTATTTTTCAACAAATTGTCATTACTGAAAAATCGGCAGAATATAAGGAACAATTATCTTTTGAATAACTGTGATTGTTCCGAAAATTGAATAGAATCCCGCGCACAATACTAATCCTATCTGTTTCCATATCGGTGGTTGTATCTCTTTCGGTAATAATTTTCGGTTAACATATAATGTATGGAGTGAACAAATCACGAGTTGATAACCGCCCACGGTTGCAGATACTATAATCATAAAAAAGGGTTTCGCCAGATACATAGCGATGACGCCCCACAGAATATAGACAACCAGAATTGGATAGTAGATCCACTTAGCGTTATGTTCCCCCATTTTTCGTGCGCTTCTAAAACCTGTCCAAATTATATCAGTATAACGGCGCGGAACCCCATCAACACCGCCAAGTTGCGTTGAAAACAGCACCCAAAATCCACACAGCAGTGTCAGGTACCACATGACTCTACCACCAATTTTGGCAATTCCGGGAGCTCTAAATGTTGACTCTATAACTTCACCACCTTTTGATGCGAGTCCATCCGCTTGAAATGCTGCCGCTGACCATTGATCGATTTCCTGACCTGAAGGGACATATTCTATTGTGAGCATGGCGGGTAATGCTAAACCGATAAAACAACCTATAAGCCAGATATAATACTGTTCAAAGCGGACATATTTCCACCATTCCCGGAACCGTTCAAGATTTTCAGGTGTGATACGAAAAACTTTTCCCAAATGTGATAGTTTAACATTTTGTCCACCTATGATTGATGGAATCGCACCTACCAAACTACTCATCCCCCATCCTTTATCGCGGACGTAATTGGATATTGTGATGTTTCCCAAGCCACCACTTCCAGCGTAGGCTGCGAACGCACCGAGCAACAACCAGTCAAACCCACCGCTTTTTACCTCAGGAGGTAACGCACCAAAACTAAAGAAACCTTTTATAACGGTCCACCATACTCTGGGCGGAACAAGAAATAGGTCAACAATAACCAAATATCCGATAATCCATACAACCATAAAAAGTAGGACTTTTTCAAGCGCGTTGTAAATCTTACCGCCGAACATTACTATTCCTAAACAACCAAAAAATATTAGGTATGCGAAGACTCGGACAGTGTTTTGATCAGCGTCCTGGGGCATATAACCCAGCCATGCCGCAGCCAATGCGGTTGCAGCAGTCATTGCCCATCCGGGCCAAATTCCGAAAAAATCAACACCAGAATAGAAAATTGCCCAGAACCGTGGTCCTGGCTTACACCGCATGTAACCACTCAACATTGGTTCACCGGTATAAAGCGTATAACGGATCGCTTCTGTGTTTAGAATTGACTGAAGTACGATTGCAATAGTCGCAATCCAGAGCAGCGTACCTCCATATTGTGCTGTAATTGCAGGACCTAACAACCATTCGCCACTGCCTATGGAAGCGCCTAAGGCAATAATTCCAGGTCCGAGTATACCTGCAAACGCAAGACTAAGTTTATAACGTGGCGGTGCTGGTAGTTCTGCAACTTCCCAATCGGGAAGTGTACCGCCGTCAACACGTTCATTCGCTTCTGCCATATATTACCACTCCCAAAATATGTTTATATCTAATTTCTCAGCGATGCTTTCAAGGTTTCGTAAGTGATCTACGTGAATAGGAATGCCGCTCTCTATCCATTTATCGTAGTTGTTCCACTCAATTTCACCGGGTAGGTAGACTTGCGTAAACCCTTCTGCCGTTTTCGCACCGTGAATCTTGCCGATTCCTTGCTTTACATCAGAGATATAGGCATCATAATCTGTGAAACTTTCAATGTTTATTGCAATGAAGAAATGCTCAGATGATGTGCTATTCTTATTGCAAGGCATCATACCACCAGTCAGAGGACCAGCCAAAATTCCCATAATGAGTGCCAATCCGTAGCCTCTCGGTCCTGCAGCGGGTGCCATTAAACCTCCTTGATTTGGGTCGCTACTCGGTTGCCCTGAATCGTCCAAAAGCCATCCTTCAGGGATCGGTTTGCCGTACATTCGTAACGTTCCAATCTTACCCCATGAGGAAACGCCACACGCCATATCTAATACTATCGGATGTCCATTGCCAGTTGGCAAAGCATAACTCATAGCGCTGTTTCCGACGACTGCTTCTGCACCACCAGGTGCCACAATAGAGGGTCTACCTGTATTCGTTGTTGAAAACCCGATCATCCGATTTTCCACAGCCATAATTGAATAGCATGCTGCTGCACCGAAATGTCCTGCATTATGCACACCTACCGCAGCAACACCGGTTATTTTTGCCTTTGCTATCGCTGTCTCCATAGCGAGTGTACTTGCCAGATGTCCCATCCCGTTGTCACCATCTACGACAGCGAAACTCGGTCCCTCTGATACAATACGGAGGTCTGGTTTTGGGTTTAAATTCCCATCAAGGACTTGGTTGAGATAACCGGGCAGCGCACGCGTTCCGTGTGAATGCACCCCGCGCAGATCGGTTTGTACCTGAAGCTTAGCCATTTGCGCTGCATGTTCTGATGACAAACCAGCCTTCTCACATAGTGACCGAGCGAAATCGTGCAACTTTGATGCATCAACTACAATTTCTTGCATAAGACCTTCTCGCGAAAATGAATTAGTTGTCATTGTAGCAGAGGGAAACTAATGAATCAAGCACATTTTCTGATGTAATAAAGTGGTTTGCGATTTAGAAATTCAACATGTTCTTGACAAATCATCTTTTGCAATGTTAAAATTCATTTCATAAAATACACATAATGAAAATAGAAGGAAAAGAGATGCAAAGACCAAACATTTTGCACCAAATATACCAGAAAGTTAACATAAAAGACATCGATGCTTTTTTATTCTCAGCAATTCTCATTTTAATCTCTTTCGTTTATATGTCTTGTGGCAATCCATTAGAACCAGTAGATAGTGAAGAGGAAGAACGGGTTAAATCTGAACTGAAAGACCGTTCATTTCGACAATTTGATCCTTCTAAAGACGCAGGGAAGCGCAAAGGTGTTATCCTTGATTTCTTTGATAGCGAGAACAAAATAATCACCCTATGGGCACAAAAGGTAGTAGGCACACGCCGTGGGTTTCCGTCCATAAGTTCAAAGAGGCGCAGCATGCCATACGCGCATGCGGCGTTGATTTGGCAAAGAATTGCGCGACTACAAACGCATTTCTATAGACCAAGCGGCACCTGGCGTCTTCCCTGTCTGTGTTGATGCGCCAAATATTTATGCACACCCTCAAACTAAATAAAAGTGTTGACAAAATGTGTCGTTTTTGCGTAAAATTCCGTTATAATCAATAACGTAGAAGGCATTTAAGAATAAGGAGTTTAACATGCTTACCCAAGATCAGGTAGATTTTTACAGTGAGAACGGCTATCTCAAAGTAGAGCAGCTTTTCACAACAGAGGAAACCGAAGAACTTGCATCTGAAATGGTGCAGATTATAAACAATTGGGGCCAAGAAACTATTGGCTGGCCTGGACCCTGGCGAACCAAATACCTCAAAGAGGAAGACCAACAGACCACGAAGGCAGTTTTTATGCACAATCCACACTTCTATTCTGCTACATGGGGTAGAGTGATTTTCCACGAGCGTTTGACAGGTGCTGTCCGTTCACTCATCGGGGATACTGTTCAGTGGCATCACACTGTGCTGCATGCCAAGCCACCAGAAAAAGGTACGCCATTCCCGATGCATCAGGACTATCCGTTTTATCCACACGATGGTCTTGATTTCGTTGATTGCCTCGTCCATCTTGACGATGCACCCTTTGAAAGCGGTGCGTTAAGAGTTGTTCCCGGTAGCCATAAAGAGGGACCACGAGAACACATCACTGGCGAGGGAACTGCGCCACATCTTCCGACAGATAAATTTCATCCTGATTTTATTGATTCTATCCCGATTCCAGCAAAAGCTGGAGATGTAATTTTCTTCAGTTATTGCCTCATCCATTGGTCTGAAGTCAATCGTACAGATCAGTGGCGAAAAGCAGTACGATTTGGATACCACACACCGGAGATGCGTCCTATTGGTCGAGATCCCAAAGAACCATACAATAACATCATGGCTGGTGGTTTCAAAGTCAATCCTTCTGCAGGCGACATACTCGCATAATAGAATTTATTCTGAAATATCAATTTGTTACTTCAGTATTTTAACGTAGAACTATGTTTTAACATGAGGGCTAATCGCTCTCAAATTAACCCTAAATCTACCAGTGCCAATGCAATTAATGGTCTTGGAAACTAAATCTCCTATTAGAAAAGTGAATTTGGTGCTGAAAGGAGGGATATAGATGTTTTTATGTAATAAAACCCAAAATTTTCCTAAAATGAATCAAAATATTTTCTTAAAACATTTGTCTTTTTTATGTGTTATAGGTATATGTTTTATTTTTACCACAAACGCACTTAGCCAGGAAACCTCTCAAGTTGATGCGGAACCTTCGCTTGCTCAAAGGGTTTTTGAGAAGTATCAGTCGTTGCTATTACGAGATGATATACAAGAACTACTACCAACAATCCTTGAAGAAATCAAAAAACCAGAAAATCAAAAATTATTAGCACCAGCAACTATTAATTTAGTTGTTGATAGGCCAGATTTATTGAAAACATTTGTCCCTGATATAGACGATGAATTCATCACGTTATTAAAAGAAGATCAGGAAATACAGACATTTCTTAGGGATATCGATGTCCAGGCTTTACTTCAGAATCCAGAGGCAATTGATGAACTCGCAGCACTGATTGAGATGTATGAACTCCCTCTTGTAGAACGAATTTTTGAAAGATATCAAGTTTTTTTTCAACGAGAAGATATTATACAGATTCTTCCTGGAGTCCTTGCGGTATTCAAGAACCCAGAAAATCAAGCACTTCTGCAACCAAATACTCTAACACTTGTGGCTGAAAATCCTGACCATCTAAAGGAAGTGTTGCCGCAAATAAGCGATGAATTTATTACACTTCTCAAAGAGGACACTGAGGTTAAAGTACTGATTAATGATCCCGATGTCCAAGCCTTGCTGCAGGATCCAGCAGCAATTGATGAACTTGCAGTGTTACTAAATATAAAACCGCCTGTCATTGTTAGAATTGTTCCAGCATCAGTTGAATCCCCACAGGTCGGTGAACAACTTGTTATTACTGTTGACATCGCTGATGGTGAAGGTGTTAGCGGATATGAGGGAAAGGTACAGTTTGACCCAACAGCACTCCGATTTGTTTCCTTAGCGCATGGCTCCTATCTTTCTGGTCAAGTGTTGCCTATAGCTACAGAAGTTGAAGAAAATCAAATCACTTTTGCCCAAATCGCTATTGGAACTCCGGCAAGCACAGCAGACGGAACTCTCGTTACAATAACTTTTGAAGTTCTCAATGCCAAAGCATCAACATTAACTTTATCTGATGTTATAATTGGAGGGTTTGGTGGGGTTACTTTTCCTGTTATAATTGAAAATGCCGAAATTCTTGAGCCACCTCCAACAAGACCGTGGGATGTTAACAAAGATGGAAGGGTAAATATATTGGATTTAACTTTTGTGGCATCATACTTTGGGAAAGAAGATGCGCCTCCCGCAGCAGATGTCAACAGGGATGGCAAAGTGAATATATTAGATTTGACGATTGTTGCAAGTCATTTCGGTGAGTGACGCACAAAGAGCCAACACATATTAATCCAATTCTAACTCACGTTTTGCCTGTAGGTTGGGTAGAGCGTAAGCGAAACCCAACCTCAGCTTAGATTTCTATTTCGAATTCACGTGTAGTTATGCCTTGTAAAATTCTACTGTTGTACCTGCCATGTCTGCTACTTTCTCTACCAGTTTTTTCCGTTCTGTTTCGCCCATGCCAGAGAAAGCCTTAGCGATGTCAATTTTCTCTTGCAGTTGCGCTGCATTATCGGGTCCTGTGACAAGCGTACTCACAGGAAATGCCCAGACGAAACGGATAGCTTCTGAAATACTCACACGATTCGGAACGACTCTTGGGTTTGGGCCGTGTTTGCCATGTTTAGAACCGCCGAAGAAACCACCATTTGCTAAGGATTTCATTCCAATTACGCCAATGTTCCGCTCAACGAGTGTTGGAACAATACCTTCAATAAAACTTTCGTAACTAACATCAGTCAGATTTATAGGTAATTGACAAGCGTCAAAAATATCGGATTTCTCTAAGACGCGTTGATGTGCAGATGGACTCGTGTGTCCTGTAAATCCGACAAAACGTGTTTTTCCGGATTCTTTTGCTTCTGCCATCACATCAAAAATGCCGTTATTAATCCTTGCATCTACATCTTCAGGATTTCGAACAGCGTGAACTTGCCAGAGATCAAGCTGCTCAGTATTGAGACGTTTGAGCGAATCTTCAAGGTGTTTTTTTGCGGTTGCAGCGTCTCGTGCTGTTGTCTTGGTCATGAGAAAGACGTCATCACGATATTTTGGAATGAGCAGTTTACCTAAGCGTCGTTCACTTCCACCCGCTTGATAAGATTCCGCAGAGTCGAAGAAACGAACACCGCCTTCAAGTGCTGTCTCAATAGTTTTTTGTGCTTCTGCTTCTTTCATCTCCCCTATGTGCCAACCACCGACTCCGAGTATTGTGACGGCTTCACCTGTTCTGCCGAACTTTCGCATCGGTAGTAGCGTGCCTAAACGATCACTTGAAGGTTTCGTAGCGTCCTGACCTTCTGCATTTGCTGAAGATAGGAGAATACCTGTGGTTAATCCTGCCAATGACTTTAGAAATGCACGTCGATCAATCATAGTTTTTACCTCCAATTTCATCTTACAAGTGTACCACAATTTTGTCAAGAAAATTTGTTTTGACCGGAGCCATTCAATTCTTCAGCAGTTCCTATGATTTATGCCAATGTAGTGGGATTTGATAAAAGAAAAGGCAGATGTCCCAAAATAAAGGATACCTGCCGGTAGAAGTTGTCGGTATTTAGTCACAAAGATCACACGTATGTGAAGGTTCACTACATTTGTGGTGGGCGGTCGTCCATG
>JAGWBU010000017.1:41661-43714 GCA_021295735.1 Candidatus Poribacteria bacterium
ACGGCGTTGGTGTAGGTGCTGGATCCGGCGCAACGTATTGCTCTTCCGTGCTACCTTCTTCGCCAGAACTGCTATCAGGAGTATCAGAATGCACTGTTTTGCCGTTCCACCACCTGCTTTCATCATGATCCTTCTCGTGTCCCATACACCTTCTAAAACGATCCCCGCATGTGTCGGTGCCACCGCCACTTTGGGGGATTTCTATTTTACAGTCGCGCTCTTTATGCTCATCTTGTTTCGCAAGATTGTCTGAATCGCAAGTATACCAAGAACGACCACACCCATGAGCCACGGAGCGGTCGTCCAATATCATTTGCTTAATTTGCATGCTGCTTAAACCAGAGCCTTCATAACCATACGATCGCGCCAAATCGTCTACGTTATCATCAGAACCACATTTTTCGCGGTGTGTTTCGTAGGCTTCCTTCGGGGTTCGATACTTGACTCCACAGGTGCCGCCATCACAGAGATATTTTTTCGAAAGGTCATTAAAAGCCCAAGTTTTCTTGGGCCAATGCACATCGATAGAATGTGAGGTTTGAGAAGGGCTTTCCCAAGTGTGATACCACCCCGTCGTGAGTGCACTATGTTGGTCCCAATAACCTTGTGCGTTACGAGGGTTGACAGCAGAATAGACCTGTAATTTTGTATACACGGAACTGGCAGTATTTCCATTAAACCTGACGAATCCACCACTATGCCCAACTATCATCGTCAAATATGTATCATACGCATTCGTGTAGGTGCTATAGGCAATTATTATATCTGAAAGGACAGTATCCATCGCAGAGAGGGAAGTACTCATCGCTCTTAGATACGCCGCACGGTTCCCAGTACGTTTCGCTGTTGTTAGCCCTGCTTTCGTTGTTAACCATCCCGAAAAAATCGAAGGTAGATAGGCAACATGAGATGTGCCACCCGTATAGTATGCTGTTACAATACTAACCACCGTCGCAGCTGCAGTATCTATCGTTAAATCTTGTCCCTGTTTGATTTCATCCTCGTTGTCCCCCATTCTCCATTGAGCGTTTCCACAGCATCACGGACCTCAGCTAATTGGGTTTCCCAAGGTTTCAGGGCATCCTTTGCTGTCTTAAGGTCTCTCTCCGCTGTGTCCCAACTTTTACCACTGGGATAAGCGTGAGACATGTTCTGCCATAGAAAAATAGATAACACACAAACGACAAATGTGATTTGTAATAGTTTCCTGAAATACATGAACAAAACCTCCTGTTATTTTAGATCGGATTCCTTGACTGGAAAATAGTCTGATGGATGAAACCCTGGAAATGGATTATAAATATGAGTCGGCAGAGTTGTACCAATCCAGATTAATCTCAATAAATCCGATCTGCGCGCACCATACGGGTATTTATCACTAATAGTATTCATCTGCTCCGAAGCAGCCCTTGCGGCCTTCTCGTATGCGGGATCCTTTTCATCTAAATATATGCTGAGATATATGTTCCGCGCAAACTCTTGTGCCTCCAGGTCATCTGGAGGGAATGGCGGTATCCATTTGGCAGCGGGGTGTCCGCGTTCCTCTGCTTGCCGCCGCAGTGCCTCTACAGGATGTGTCTCTAAAAGTTCCTTGTGGTATGTCAACGGACCGGTATGCGTTTTTGGCGCTTGCGCGGGTTGCGTTATAGGCGCATCTTGCCACACATCAGGTGCGTCAACCGGCACCTCGTGAAAATGGTCATCATGCGGCACCCACTTTTTGCCCGTTTTGGCAGGTGGCAGGTTATTTTCTGCAAGGGGGTTACGCTTTTCTTCAAGCATTTTCTCGTCCTGTGCGAGCTGTTCTTTGAGCTGCTGCACCTGTGACCACTGCCAATACATAAAACCACCTGCAGCAATCAGGATTATAATGAGGGCTGCGATGCCCCAATACATTTGTCTATTCATCTAACGATCCTCCTGTCCAAGTTTGTTGTTATCCCTGCTATTCGTTGTGTCCAGCGTGCAAGGGGACGTTGGATTTGGGTTTGGACAAATCGGTTTTTGTCCACGCTGTAAACATTCCGATCGGATGCTTCGTTCACGTACACAA
>JAGWBU010000017.1:43819-45585 GCA_021295735.1 Candidatus Poribacteria bacterium
GTTAATTGTTTTGACAGACTACAGAAATAGGCGGGGAATGCCTAAATAGCATTCATACCGTTGATTAGGTATCTATAAGGTTTTATCTATCCCTGTAGAGGTCGCTGGTCTCTAAAGTACATTGACATTTCAGGTTGTCTCTGCTAAAATAGACACCAGCGCTGTCAGATATGTCCTGGCAGTGCTTTGCATCGGCAGTGGTGATTTCACTGTCGGTGCATCTAATAAGCACCTCCGACGTAATCCACGCAAGGCGGATTTTTTTAACGTCTATAAGGTATTATAGAACTTTTGGCATTTTTTGTCAACAACTTTTTTGAATTTTATCAAAAAATATAATTTATGGTGAAAACAATAATTATTGATACACTGTGAATCAACGCCGAATGCGCTTTTTGGCATTCGTCCAAATCAATGCTGAATACACCTATGATATTCAGCGGGTTTGGTTTCCGAACCGAACCGTGCTTATTGAGTCTCCGATGCGATTGGGAAACCGCATCTGCCGGGAAATGTTCCAATATTTTAGGTTTTACTATAAATCGGGGTTACAAACCCCTCCCACAAGAAAAGATATCGCTTTGTTGGGTTTAATTGGTTCTCTTGTGGGAGCGCTTTGTAAGCGCGATATTTTCGATCTATGGTGAAAACAATAATTATTGATACACTGTGAATCAACGCCGAATAGACCTATGATATTCAGTGGGTTAGGTTTCCTATTTGACATAACATCAACATCCTCAAGTTAAAAAATAAATAATATTACAAACATGAAAAAGACTATATCCAAATCTATTCCTGAAAAACTTGTTGTTCTTACATTTGATGATGGATGTAAATCACAGGCGACTTTTGTGGCGCCGATTCTCACACAATACGGCTTCGGGGCAACATTTTATATTACTGAAGGACTCGGTTTTCTGAAGAATAAAGAAGCCTATATGACATGGGAAGAGGTGCGTAGTTTGCATGAAACAGGTTTTGAAATCGGCAACCATACGCGTTATCACCGAAATGTTACGCAACAATCCGATCAAGAGTTGAAGAGCGATTTGCAGCATATTGATGCGCGTTGTGAGACATACGGCATCTCACGTCCAACAACCTTCTGCTATCCGGGTTACAGTCATAACGAGGCGGCAGTTAAAACCGTAGCAGAACACGGTTTCCATTTTGCGCGACGGGGTGTTGCACCGGAGTTTCCTTACGACTCAGAAGGCGGTAGAGGTCCCGCGTATAACCCGACAGTTCACCATCCTCTCCTTATTCCAACCACAGGTGCATCTGGACCGAATTGGAACTTTGACGATTTTACGTGGGCACTTGAACAAGCAACAGATGAAAATATAGCTGTTCTAACATTTCACGGTGCACCTGATCTGGAACATCCGTGGGTTCACACAGATCCAAAAGTTTTTGAATCCTATATGGTGTATCTTGCTGAAAATCGCTATACCGTCATCGCACTCCGAGACCTCCCCAAATATATTTACCCAAAATAAGTGGGAATTTGAATAGCGCACTCCCAACACACGTTATCGCGTTTTATCCGTTTTTTTCAAATTAAAGTTATATTTATGCAACATTTTTCAACTATAATTAGATTGAAATTGTACTCCATTTAATTGAGTGGTGTGCATAAATAATTCCGATGTTAAATATGCGCTTAAAGGTAATAGGCACACAGCGTGGGTTTCCGTCCACAAGTTCAAAGAGGCGCAGCATGCCACACGGTGAATGCCATAAGGCATTCATACCCGGTGAAT
>JAGWBU010000017.1:45629-52312 GCA_021295735.1 Candidatus Poribacteria bacterium
TTTCTATAAATCAAGCGGCACCTGGCGTCTGTCCCTGTCTGTGTTGATGCGCCAAATATTTATGCACACCCCTCATTTAATTTAACGGACTTAAACGGCAGGATATTGTGCTAATGTGAATTTATATTAAACACAGATAACCGTGTCAAAAGTTTTATGCTGTAAACAGACATAAAGAATATACGTTTTAATTTGATGGCAATTAGATGACTGATATTCACAATTTTCAGCAGAAGTGAATTTTTGTTTGCGATTTTCTTGCTGAAACCGCTAAAAACTTGAAGCTAAATACCACTGACTTGGTCGTGAAATACGCTTGCAAATATGTCAATTTATATTGTATACTTATTAAGCATTTTTTGTCTTATAAAAAATAAATTGGATTTTGTCGGATAATAGGAGATGATTGTATTACAATGAAAATTCTGATTGCAGGCTTAGGCTCCATTGGTAGGCGACACTTGCGGAATTTTCAAACGTTGAATGCTCGTGAATTTGTGCTGTTACGCTCACGTCGCGCGACTCTTCCGGACGATGAATTGGGCGATTTGCCAACAGAACAAAATATAATGGAGGCACTAAAAAATCATTCTCCCGATATTGTTGTTGTTTCAAATCCGACTTCATTACATCTTGATATTGCAATCCCTGCTGCCGAAGCAGGCTGCCATCTTTTATTAGAAAAACCTATCTCTCATACAATGGATAGGGTATCAACCTTAGCAGACATTGTGAAGCAGCAAGATGTGAAAGTGCTTGTAGGGTTTCAATTTCGGTTTCACCCTGGTTTGCAGCACATTAAAGAGTTACTTGACAGTGATGTGATCGGTCCTGTTACATCTGTTCACGTACATTGGGGAGAATATCTTCCTGCGTGGCATCCTTGGGAAGATTACCGTATTGGATATGCCGCACGCAGCGACCTTGGTGGTGGTGTTTTGCTTACGCTGTGTCACCCTTTTGATTACTTACGATGGCTTATTGGAGAGGTTGACGCAGTATCAGCGATGACGGCACAAGCCGGTGGATTAGATATTGAGGTTGAAGACACGGCAAATGTGATGCTACGATTTGCAAATGGTGCCCTTGGAACTGTTCATCTTGATTATGTTCAACGACCACCTTCACATGTATTACAAATTACAGGGCAGCGCGGACATATTCTTTGGGATAATGCTCATGGCGCGGTCCAGTATTATCGGACCGATACGGCAACATCGGAAACAGTAGAAATGGATTCAGACTTTGAGCGAAATACACTTTTTATTGAGGAGGTAAAACACCTCCTCAGTTGTATTGAAAATGGGACAGAACCGTGTGTTAACCTTGACGATGGAATTGCTGCTCAAAAGATTGTGCTTGCAGCCAAAGAGTCGAATAGAGAAGGAAAAGAGATAATAATTTCATAGTGATGGTATTCGACTATACAAGGGTTTTCGGATGAAGGAAGATTTGTTTGATTTAGCTGGAAAGGTGGCTATCGTAACAGGTGGTGCTGGTATGCTGGGGAAAGAATATTGCCGTGCCTTTGCTGAAGCCTCTGTCCATGTAGTGGTTGCAGATTTGCGGGGCGATGCTGCGAAGGATTACGCACACCAAATCAGTAGTAAAAAACACCCAAAGGCAATCGGCGTTGAAACTGATGTCACCGATAAGATGTCTGTTCAAGCAATGGTTACTCGAACCCTTGACGAATTTGGCAGAATTGATATCCTTGTTAACAATGCTGCGCTTGATCCAAAATTTGATACCGAACATGCGTCTGAACATACAAATACGTTTGAAGATTATCCATTAGAACTCTGGAATGAAAGCGTAGCAGTTGATTTGACAGGTATGTTCCTCTGCTCGCAGGCTGTTGCTCGACCGATGCTTGAACAGAAAAGCGGTGTTATTATCAATATCTGCTCAACTTATGGAGTGGTTGGGCCCGATCAGAGGCTCTATGAGAAAGATGATCCGACACAACAGCGGACTTATAAACCTATAACTTACTCGGTTACAAAGAGTGCTGTGCTCGGTTTAACACGCTATCTCGCAACGTACTGGGCAGGCAAAAACATACGAGTCAACGCCTTGACACTTGGCGGTGTATTTAATGAACACGATGACGAATTTGTAAGACGGTATAGTTACCGCACGCCGTTGGGACGTATGGCAGAAAAATCGGAATACTGTGGTGCGCTCTTATTTGTTGCTTCTGACGCAGCGTCGTATATGACAGGCGCAAATCTCGTGGTTGATGGGGGTTGGACAGCATGGTAGATCAAAAGCCAAACCCATCTGCGAATTCTAAAAAGTTGGAGGCCTTAGCGGTTGTTCAAGCGCGAGGTGGTTCAAAAGGTATTCCGGGCAAAAACATACGAAACCTTGGCGGACACCCGTTGATCGCTTATAGCATCGCTTCTGCACTTGCCTCTGCATCAGTCACACGGCTTATTATTTCTACTGATGACGAGGAAATCGCTGAAGTTGCGCGAGTCTATGGAGCAGAAGTCCCGTTTATGCGTCCTGATGAGTTGGCAACTGACGACGCGCAAGATTTTCCGCTCTTTGAACATGCGCTCACATGGCTTAAAAGTAATGAAAACTATGTGCCACAAATGATTGTTCAACTGCGTCCTACATCCCCGCTGCGCCCGAAAGGTTCGATTGATGCGGCGGTTAAATTGCTTTCGGAGGACAATCAAGCTGATTGTGTTCGGACTGTAATACCGTCTCAGCAGAATCCCTACAAAATGTGGCGGACAGGTGAAAAATATCTCATTCCACTATTAGGCGATGAATTTCCCGAACCATACAACATGCCGCGCCAGAAATTACCAAAAACCTTTTGGCAGACTGGACATCTTGACGTGATTCGCCACGAAACTATTATTCAAAAAAACTCGCTCACAGGTGAACGCGTGCTACCGTTAATAATTGAACCGAAATACTGCACCGATATTGATACCCTTGAAGACTGGGAACACGCAGAGTGGAAATTATCGCGCGACAATCTTGATATAGACATCCCAAAAAAAGATGTCCGAAACAAACATATAACAAACAATCTAAAAAACACAATTCCGTCTAAACCAGCCTTAGTTGTGCTGGATTTTGACGGTGTGTTAACCGACAATCGAGTTTGGGTATCAGAATCAGGTGAAGAATCTGTTGCTTGTAATAGAAGTGATGGGATGGGATTATCTATGCTACGAAAGTCCGGTGTACAGGTTATTGTCCTTTCCACTGAACGAAACCCTGTTGTTGCTGCACGTTGTAAAAAACTTAATCTTCCGTGTGATCAAGGTATTGACGATAAACGTTCTGCACTATTGAGGCTGACAAAACAATATGGTGCAGATATGGGTGATGTTGTTTACATCGGCAACGATGTGAATGACTTGGAATGTATCTGTATGGTTGGGTGTGGTATCGCAGTTGCCGATGCACATCCGTCTGTGCTTGATGCAGCAGATATCGTTCTTACCCATCGCGGTGGTCATGGAGCGGTTCGAGAATTTTGTGATCACGTGTTAAAAGCTGTGTAACTGTCCACGGTTTCTTGAAACGCACCAGAAATAAGAGAAACAGGAAAAGGAGAAAAATGCCAAAAGTTGTTCAGATCGGAGAAAAACTTGCCGGAACAAGACAACCTGTTTATATTGTAGCCGAAATTGGAATCAATCACAATGGGGACATTGATATTGCAAAGTCCTTAATAGATGCTGCTATCAAGGCGGGGTGTGATGCGGTCAAGTTTCAAAAACGGACACCAGAGATATGTGTGCCTGCAGAACAACGGGATCAAATGCGTAGGACTCCGTGGGGATATATCAGTTATATGGAGTACCGCTACAAAGTAGAATTTGGTATTGATGAATTTACTGAGATTGATGACTATTGCCGTTCCAAAGGCATAACGTGGTTCGCTTCTTGTTGGGACGAACCTTCTGTTGATTTTATTGAGCAATTCAACCCACCTTGCTATAAAATACCATCGGCGGCGTTGACAGATGCTGAATTGTTGAAATATCATCGCGCAACGGACCGTCTACTGATTTTGTCTACAGGGATGTCTACGCTTGACCAAATCAAAGCAGCAGTTGAACTTATTGGAGAGGCTGACCTAATTCTCTTGCATTGCAACGGCACATACCCATGCCCCCCAGACCAATTAAATTTACGTACAATTACCACCCTTTCTAATATGTTCGACTGTCCAATAGGTTATTCAGGGCATGAAGTAGGTCTGCCAACTACTATTGCAGCGGTAACACTAAACGCGTGTTTTGTTGAACGCCACATCACATTGGATCGGGCAATGTGGGGTAGTGATCAAGCTGCATCAGTTGAACCCCAAGGCTTTGATAGATTAGTCAAATACATCCGTACCGTTGAATCCTCTCTTGGTGACGGTGTCAAACGGGTTTATCCGGGTGAAAAAACCGCAATGGAAAGATTAAGGAGGAAAGATACATTAACGTCCTAACGATATTTGTCGGTTGAAAGGATTGAAATGTAATATGCGTTCTTATCTGCGCATATACCAATTAATTTACTTATGCTAAGAGAAATTACCAATAATGTAACCCGATGGGATACTTTATTATTCCACCGCATCTTTGGCTGGGGCGATAGGCGGTTTCTCAACCGTTCCTTCCGTTTTATTTCTTGGAGTGCTAACGGGTATCTTTATCCATTTATTGCGATTTACGTTTTTCGTGCCTTTGATGGGACATTTAGCAACCCTTTTTTTCTGTCAGCGGCTGTTGCATTCCCAATAGAAAGGATACTTTATCATTTTCTTAAACATTCAATGAAACGGGACCGCCCCTTTGAGAAAATTGATGATGTTCACTTTCGTGTTCGACCCCCGGATAAGTTTAGTTTTCCATCTGGACACACGGCCTCAGCGTTTCTTGTGATGACACTGCTATCAAGTTTCTTTCATATTCCCGCATTACAAATTGGAACGTTTGTGTGGGCGGCGATGGTCGGTGTAGCACGTGTATATCTTGGAGTACACTATCCTACTGATGTTCTTGCAGGTGCATTGCTTGGAATTTGCACAGCTGAGATAGGAATTTGGTTCGTCGCTATGTAGTGTAATAATTTATTTTGTAAAGAATCTCGCGTTAACTTTCTCCCCATTTTTGCGTTCCAATACTAAATATATTGGAACTTTATATCATATTATCTATTCGTAAATACATACGGTCATTGAATTCCTCGCACATCTCTGTGCAGATAAATTGAAACAAAAAATATAAGAAAAACCTATAGCAATTTTTTGTTAATTTGGTATAATGTGTCTTAAAACGAGCGCGCATTTTTAGAATATGCCTGCAAACATTTCTTGATAATATCAATTTGTAATTGATGTCTTGATTCTGCAGGTTTTCCTTAATAATGAAATTAATTCTACTGCAATAACATGAAAAGGTGATTTCTGATGAAAAAGAAGATTCTGTTTATATGCGGTTCTATGAATATTACAACGCAGATGCAACAAATCGCTCAAGAGTTACCTGAATATGAAAAGTTTTTCACGCCGTTTTATGCAGACGGATTCATCAAATTTCTTAATAAGCTAAAACTTGTAGAATTTACAATTATCGGTGAAAAACGTGCTGGGGAATGCCACCGTTACCTTGAGGCACAAAAACTTCCTATTGACTACGGCGGCACGCAGCGTGATTATGATTTGATTGTTACCTGTAGCGATCTCGTAGTGCAAAAAAATATAAAAGACAAAAAACGTATTGTTGTGCAAGAAGGCATCACAGATCCAGAAAAATTTGCCTTCCATCTTGTAAAAACATTCAAATTCCTTCCAAAATGGTTTGCTGGTACTTCAGCCAATGGTATAAGCAACAACTTTGACTATTACTGCGTTGCTGGCGAAGGTTATCGCGAGTTGTTCATCCGTAAAGGTGTTAAACCCGAAAAAATTCGTGTAACCGGTATACCAAATTTTGACAATTGTCAAAAATACTGCGATAACGATTTTCCACATAAAGGGTATGTTCTGGTTTGTACCTCTGATCTTCGCGAAAAATTCCGTTACGAAAATCGGAAAAAGTTCATCAAAAAAGCGCTTGAAATTGCCAACAGACGGCAATTGATTTTCAAACTCCATCCTAACGAAAAGTTTGAACGGCGCACCGCCGAAATCAAAAAATTGGCGCCTGATGCCCTCGTCTACACCTCCGGCAGTGCTGAAGAAATGATAGCGAATTCTGAGGCGTTGATTACGAGTTATTCATCAACAATCTACGTCGGATTAGCACTTGGCAAAGAGGTCTATTCTGTGCTGGATATGGATGAACTTAGGCAATTGACACCTGTGCAAAACGGTTGTGCTGCGCGTCATATTGCTGATGTTTGTCGCGAGTTAATCGGTGGTGAGCAGCGCTTAGACGAACCTGTTTCTTCATCCAATAAGCAGATTCCGGCACATGCCTGAGTGCCTGATTCAATTTTGATTCTTACTATGTGCGCCTATTTACCAGCAGGCGCTTGTATTTCCTAAACTTTCATTGTTTTATATAAGCGCGCATATTCCCTTATATGCGCGCGAACTAATACCATATCTAATTGACAAAGTATCATAATAACTTGTAGGTCGGGTAGAGCGTGCGAAACCCATAGGCGTCAATTTAGTGATTTTTTGCGGCATTTTTGAGATGTTCCAGTGT
>JAGWBU010000161.1 GCA_021295735.1 Candidatus Poribacteria bacterium
CCAATATTTTGCTTTGGACACCTAACAGTTTCTCAGCAAGTCCTCGAACAATATGTAAATTGTCCAAACTATAGTAATTATAGGTCTTACTATAAATTACCTCAACAATATTAGACGAGATATAGATACATCTTTAAGTTTCCGCAGATTCACTGCCTTGCAAAGCACGAAAATATAACACAGTCCCCGCAAGCACTACAGCCATAAGCATAAAAGAGAGCGCAGAGCCAAATGGAAAGTCGCGCGCGGTTCTGAACTGTCGTTCAATTACATTGCCGATAAAACTCACTTTTCCGCCTCCAAGAATATCTGGCGTTAAAAAAGCTCCAACCGTCGGAATAAAAACTAACATTGAGCCTGCAAGGATACCGGGAAGGCTAAGCGGTAAGGTAACATGCCAAAAGGCATGACGTGGTGATGCGCCCAAATCCTTCGCTGCATCTATTAGAGACAAATCCAACTGCTCTAATGCAGCGTATAGCGGGAGAATCATAAACGGCAGATAACCGTAAACTAATCCTATCTGCACTGCGAAGGGTGTATTGAGGAGTTCTAAGGGTTGAAAACCGGGAATTAGTAGCGCAAGAAAACTATTTAGAAGTCCTTCTGTACGTAAGATCAGTATCCACGCGTAGGTGCGAATCAGGAAGTTTATCCAAAACGGCACGACCACAAGTAGTAACAACACATTTCGCCATTTTGGTTTGTAGTATGCCAGATAATATGCGAATGGATAGCCTACAATTAGACAAATTGCTGTGCAGACGAATGCTGTTGATACTGAACGCCAAAGGATACCGAGATAGAGTGCATCAAACAAACGTTGATAGTTTTCCAACGTGAAGTTCCACTCTATTCCACCGTAGGTGCCGCGCTCCAGAAAACTATAAATGAGGACAGAGATGAGAGGTAAAAAGAAGAAACAGATGAGCCAGAAGATAACGGGGGAGAGTAGGATGAGGAGGCGGTAATTACGACGCATGTTATCTTATGATTCGGGGAAATGCTGAGGGTGTTCATTCATCACAAATGGTATCAACGGAAACACCGTGTGTTGCAAGTGCGGTTATAAAATTTGCCCAACCTCTATCTATTGCCAATAAAATAGTTGCTGTTTGCCCAAATTGTGCCTGATACGCAAGTGCAACTGCAATGAATTTCTTATCATTTTTGTGGAAATCTTTTAATGCTTCATCATCGTTTGGAAATTCTTCAAATTCCGTGCCGTTTCCCGCTAACGGTGTGATATGTACTAATGTGCAGATATTTGGGTTCGTCAGATTTTGCAATAACCTTTTTACAAAGAGATCGCCAAGTCTTTTTCGGGTGTTAGGTTTTGTATTGCGATCGTATTCCCTAAGAATTCGCCAGCCACTGTCAATAACCACTTTTTCACGACGAGAGACAATTTGCCGAAGGCGATCTTGACAACGATCTCTACAATCTGCCCTTTTATCATCTGTATCATTTGCAATGACGATAACGTTGGTATCTACGATGACAGCGTTCATTCACCCTCCGCTCTCTTCTGACGTTCCCTTTGAGCATCAGTCATTGCGAATAGGTCTCCCATCTCGTTACCAAAAAAGTTTTCTGGCCAGTTTTCTATGTTACCAAATTCATCCATTTTTAAGCGTTCAATATTAGAAACGCCTTCATCGTTACGGCAAAAATAGAGAGCAGTTTGATCACTGCTAATCTTTTCTTCTGCAATCCGTCTTTGCAAACGAGTTAACAGGTGTTCGCTATGGCTTTCTACCAAAATCTGTAGTTTTCGTTCGTTGACAACCTCTATCAGCAAATCAGCAAGTTGAGATTGAACCATAGGGTGGAGATGAATGCCGGGTTGTTCCAGAATTAAGGTTGAACCTACTGGGGCATAGTAACAATGAACCAATACTGGTAGAAATTGTGATAAACCATACCCCATATCTGCCAGTGCTACTTTGGCACTCTCAGGACTTTTTTGAACGAGAACATCATAATCTTTTCCATCTCTCGTTTCAATCCGTTCAAGCGAAAAGGAATAGGCAAGGTCCATCTCTCGTAACCATTCTGATATCTTTTCCTCAATTGAAACGTGTTCTTCATCGTACTGAATTGTCTTTAAATCTACACGGGCAGAGAGGAGAGCGTCAATCATTTTATCACCCCAATGTCCAATATCTGTAGGATGACTACCTTCCCAGTGATAGTGACGCTGTGGATGTGCACGGGTTGGACCAAGATAGAAAACATACAAAAACAATTCCTCAAACGCTGATACATATTTCTGTAAAAATTTTACAGATTCCGTTGTTCCTGATGACCACTTGCCGTAGCAGTTTTCTAGTTGTATGTTAGTTTCCGTTTTATTACTACGAGGAAAAGACGCGCGTCCTTCGCTGCACACTATTTCTGCGTACCCTTTTAGGGAAGACCCATAACTGAGTTTTTCTACAATTAATTTTCCATTTTCTACTTGAATTATACTTTCATAAGCGAATTGATCTACTTTTTGCTCCCATGGAGTACCATCTTCAGGAATATTGATGAGAGAGCGAGGGTGGGTAAGGTGACACTGAAACTCAAATGCAAGTGGCGCTACCAATTTATGCGCATGAATCACCTCACGAAAATTTCCGAGTTTGACAAGAGTATTTTCGCCCCCAAAAAAGATAACTTCCTCCGCATCCTCCTGCTCCGTTGTCTGTTTAAGCAACAACAACATCTGCAACAGACTACTCTTCCCAGAACTATTTGTCCCAAAAAAGCCTGTCAACGGTGCAAGTTCCACCTCACCGCTATCTGCCCACGATTTGAAGTTTTTCATCCGGATATGTGTAATCATTTCCATTCACCACAAAATCAGCGTAATCAGTGAAATCCGCATAATCCGCGATTCAGGATAATTCCAGTTCTGAAAACAATATACCATTTAAGGCTTTGTGACATTTGAAACCCATATTATGTTGAATGTCCGAGGCGCAATGAATTGCGCGACTACAAACGCTCTGAATCTAAAGAAAAGTGTTTAAATATTACTATGATCGACTAATCAGCAGCGGGTGCGAAGGTTTCAGGATTCTCTGCAGCTGCATCGTAATCGTCAATTAGTTTTGTAATACTCGGGTTTTTACCGCAAAGCGGGCAATTTTCATCTCGAGGGACTTTCATTTCGCGATAGGTCATATCGAGTGCATCATAGAGGATAAGCCTACCGATAAGCGGTTCACCGATACCGATAATATACTTAATCGCTTCCGTTGCCATCATCACGCCAATTACGCCTGGGAGCACGCCCAGGACACCTGCCTCACTTCAGCTCGGGACCATGCCTGGCGGTGGTGGTGTGGGATACATGCATCGGTAGCACGGACCCTCATTCGGTTTGAAGAGGGTAACCTGACCCTCAAACTGAAAAATACTACCGTGAACAATCGGCTTATTCATAAGCACCGCAGCATCGTTAACGAGGAAACGGGTAGCGAAGTTATCGCATCCATCAACAATCAGATCGTATTCCGAGAAGATTTCTTCCACGTTGTCAGCGGTCAAACGGAGATTATAAGGTGTAATCTCAACATCCGGATTAAGAGACTTGATAGTCGTTGTAGCGGACTGAACTTTCGGTGTGCCTACTGCCTCTGTGCGGTGCAGTATCTGACGCTGCAGGTTGCTTAACTCCACAACATCCGAGTCTATGACACCCATGTGTCCAATGCCAGCAGCACCAAGATACACGCCAGCAGGTGAACCTAATCCGCCTGCACCGACGAGTAAGACCTTCGCATCAAGCAGTTTAGCCTGCCCGCGTTCACCGACCTCAGTGAGCATAAAATGTCTGCTATAGCGGTCAAGCTGCTCGTGCGACATCTCTTTATCTTGTGCGGTTGGTAAACCAGCAGCTGACCAATCTCGGTATCCACCTGCCATGGATACGGTATCAGTATATCCCATTTCACGAAGCGACTTTGCAGCAAGCAATGAACGGAGCCCCGCGGCACAATAGACCACAACTTTTTGGTCACGATCAGGAATATAATCTTCAACAGAAAATTCCAGCATTCCGCGTGTGACGTGCACAGCATCAGGGATGTAGCCAGCGCGATATTCGTCTTCATCGCGAACATCCAGAAGCACAAAGTCACTGTCGTTTTCCTGCTCCGCTTTTACATCAGCAACAGTCACTTCCGGAATTTCTGTTTTTGCCTCCTCCACGATTTGTCTGTAGGATTTCATATTTTGTTCTCCAAGGTTTTAGGTTTCTGTTTACGATGGTCTAATAAGTCAATAAATAGCGGAGGCTGTAATGCGAAGCTTAAAGAAAATTCGCAATCTCCGTTTCTTGCCAGTAGTGTCCAATAGTGTTATTAATCTACCCTAATTTTAAAACGATTATATCATTTTTTCCTCTCTTTGTCAACTATTTTGCGGGACATCGGTTTTTATATTTTTAGTCAATCAGATGCTAACACAGATGGACATGCCGAGTACGGTTGTTGTCCAAAGCACTGATGGTCATCGGTCTATTAAGCGTGCAGCTTAGTTTGCAGTTTCCCGTTGATTCCAAAATTCTGGCGAGTTAGAGTGTCTTGTAAAAGCAATTGACATTTTACTTTGGAGTATGTTAATATGTGATCATAGAGTTTGAAACAAAAAGGTGGTAGAAAAAGTGAACGATGGGTTTGATGAACAGGACTTATCACAAGGACCAGGCGACACTCAAGGTCCTGGTGTAGAGTTAACCACCCAACAGGTTGAAATCCATCGTAACTTGGAATCTATTGGACCTGAGATAGCTGCGTATTATCTGGATGGTATCAGGATTTTACAAAACGAAAACTTAGAAACAGCAGCAAATCTTTTGGCACATGTTGCTCGAGAAATTGACGGGGTTTAAGAGATATTTTATCTAGTGACGAAGCCAAAAGACATATACAAAGCCAACTCACAGAAGCAGTCTTAGATAAGTTAGGAAACTATCGCGAATTAAGAGACCGTAAAGGTCATATTGCTTCAATTTTGACAGCACTCGATATTGATGCCCCTGTCTCACTTTCTACCGATGATGCCCGTGTAAATTTTGCTATCAGGTGGATAAATGTTTCTACTCAATTTCATAGATTCGCCCATCGTCACGGGGCTTGGGGGATTCCTCGGGCTAGAGAAGAATTTGAAGCTCTTTGGTATGAATTTGAGGGTGTATTGTTAAATTTAGTAGGCAGTTTTCTTGACCTGCTCAGCCGACTGGATCGGATTCGTGCCTATGAAGAACCGACAAGAGAAATAAGAAGTACTCTCCCTAATCTTTTGGGATCTGAAGAAAGACGTGCATATTTTTTAGAAAACTTGAATTCCCAACATGGTTAGAACCTTTAAAAGAGGATGGATGGTTCAATCCCGATCAAAATCCCAAGCCTCAAGAATCTTCTGATCAGTCCGGATATTACTATAGTCCCCGTTGGCATGCCCTGGAATATGTAGTGAAGATTTCTACGCATCCAGAGTGTCCAGTCAATACTCTTGTGGACATTGTTAATGCCATTACAGACGAAAGCAAGGAACGGATCGATAACGGCCGGACAGACCTAGAAACTGTCAAAATTATTGGCAAACTTCCTATAGACCGGATAGTACCTCAACATATCGTTTTTATTGGGGTGTGTAAAGTTTTTGTAGCAACTCTGATGTCCAGAGTTGTTGCGAGTTACAATAAAAATGGGTATCCTATCCTAAT
>JAGWBU010000018.1:0-18019 GCA_021295735.1 Candidatus Poribacteria bacterium
GATAGCTTATTGGACGATTATTTACGACATCAACTCTCAAATCCTTCAATAATCTTCAAGACTGCGTAAGTCCTGTTAGATTAGATCCTAATGCTCCAGCTACATACTATCAGCGGGGTTGTTGAGATCCAAAATAGGTAGAACGCACGAAGCAGTGTTCGCTCTGGAAAAAGCATTGGAAATAGCCCAGGCTATTGGAAATAAGGAAATGATATCGCACATTCAGAAGATACTTCGTGAATTTAAATTTGATATTTGTTGAGAATCCAGGTGCCAGCCGAGCAATACGGCGCATTAGCGAGTTGCTAATGTTTTTCAGGGTTCGTAGCGCCGCACCTGTGGTTTCATTGAAGATAGAGACGTTAATGCTGCTATCAATCTAAAACTTCTCGCGTTTAGGTGGGACGAGAGTCAAAACGCCTGTGGAGATTCTATAAGACCCACGATGGTAGTCTGGAATCAAGGAAGCAGGAAGGGTTGAACTGAACAGATTATAGAAGATTTTGCTATATTAGAGTAGGTTACCCACAGCGCCGCGGCTCAAGATCGTTGCATTCGTTGTTGACTTCACTTTCTTGCTGGCATTTGCGCCAATATGAACCGCTGTTATAAGCTCATAATCAATATGAGCATGAAGATTTTCGCGGTTCATATTGAAAATGTCCTCACCAGTATAGTCCATACGGTTTCAAGCGGATATGAAAATCGGCTCAAACCAAGTTATTACTGGATTCAAGCCGATTTAGAAAATGTCCGATATTTGCGCTTATCGGACGTTTTTGATGCTTCCCCATGTGGTTGTGAGCTTGGCTTTAGGGTCTACGGCAGTAGCACTATCATCGCCGAAGTACTCAATTTCGCCAATTTGAAAGTACGCCCCAGCCGGGTTCGATGCGGTGTCAAAAGTAACATGCCGAAAAAACCGATACCCCTGCCTCAAAAAGGACGACTTGCAGTCGCTGATCCCAAAAGCTATCCCCGTCGTGAGAAAAGATGGCCGTAAAATCTTCGCCGTCGTTCGACCCCTGAATCTCCCACACTGTTGGGTCCCTTGCAGGAACATCGTTTGCTGAAGATACGGTGAAGTGTGTCAATATGTACGACTCCTCAAACTCAGCTGTCACGTGTAGACCTTCTTCCGGAATGCCGCCCCCACGTCCGCAGCACCATTTGGCATTGCCGCCGCCAAGGACGTTATCAAAGACGTTAAACGAAAATTCCCCGCCCCCGAATCCGGGTTCTTCATTGGCTGAGAAAATGGCGTTGTAACCCTCATCTGCATCAGGAGCACCATCGTCTTCTGGGTCGGTTAGGTCTCCTCCCAGCAGTGCCCCCGTTCCTGTTCCCAAGACTTCCTCCGCCTGTGCCATGCCGCTCGTGCTGATAATACAATAGGCTATCATCAACACAAATCCTGCTAATACCAACATAATCTTCATACTGTTCAAACTCCTATAGAAATGAATCTCACTTTTACGTGAGTTTCGCGTTAAGTAGGTGAGTTTGAATAAACTGCACCCATTTTACCATACCAATCTTTACTAATCTGTGTTCCATAATAACATATTATTTCATATTAGTATAACCTAAGTTGCCATCTATGTAGCACAATCTATATGAAGATTAGCTTATTCTTTCGGTAATTTTCTGTCCGCACGAGGCAGATGTGCCCGCTGCTGGCGAGGTTTCCTAACCCGGCTAAATTACCGATTTATTTTTTTAATCTTCATTTAGATTGTGTCTGTGAGGACGCAACTGACAGTTTGCGCTACGAAATCTTAAGAAAAATGAAGAATTTTCTATTAAAAACGGTGTTGAACGTCTAAAATCTTGTAGGTAGCAACTTGAGTTAAATTACCGAATTAATAACTTAATCTTCATACAAGTGGTTTTCACATGTTCCAAGTATTATACCTTTCTGTAATTTTTTTGTCAAGTTTTTTTGCTAATTTATCAAAAAGGTGTTGAGATTGCCTTATATCGCATTTTTCCTGCCATCTGGTTTATAATCATAAGGTTTTTACAGTTTCGGGTAGTAAAAACGATACGGAATGCAGGTAGTTTATCAGATTAGACGCGCAGGAGGGCTGTATTTATATTGACACATTCAAGTTGATATGTTAATATTTATCTAAACTTTATACCCATCCTGTGGAATACATTTTGAATTTTGTGAAACGTTACCGATATTGGCTCGCTGCAAGTTCAGGAATAATCCTGTTTTGTAGTTTTCCCAACGTTAATTTCTTCCCACTTGCATGGGTTGCGTTAGTCCCCTTATTGGTAGCACTTGAACCAGTCGAGAGTTGGAAATCAGCATTTCGTGTAGGGTATGTATCAGGATTTCTGTTTTTCGCAGGTCTACTTTTAGCGATCGTTCTCTTATATCCTTATGCGAATATATTTGTTACACTACTCGGTTATCTGCTTTTGGTTGGATATACAGCACTCTATTTTGCTGTGTTTGCAGTATTAGTATATCAGTTGCCCTGGCAATCAGGGATATTATATCCATTAGGCGCTGCTTCTATCTGGGTTACATTAGAATGGATACGTAGTTGGTTGCTAACAGGGTTTCCGTGGGGAAACATCGGTTATTCACAGTGGAACTATCTACAAGGAATTCAAATCGCATCAATAACAGGAGTTTACGGTGTAAGTTTTATTATTGTCTTTTTCAATGCGGGAATTGCGACATTAATTCGTCGTAGACATGAATGGCAGAGAGAATTGGTGGCGGTAATCGTTCCCTGCTTGTTAGCAATGATATGTCTTATCTATGGATATACTGCAATAGCGAGAAGTGAAAATACTCCACAAAATAGCATGAAAGTGGCACTTATCCCAGGAAATATATCACAAATTGAAAAATGGCAATCAAAAAATATTGAAAAGATCATAAAAAAATACCTCAATTTGACACGAAAAGCCGCAGTTGAAAACCCAGACGTAATTGTTTGGCCCGAAACGACAGTTAGAGGGCAAGTCTTATCTGGGGAGTGGATAGTACAAGTATCATCTAATAATTTTAGGAGATTTCATAACTTATTCAAGCAGACGTTCGGAGAAATCGGTGGCATTCCAATGCTTATAGGTGCTACTGATACTGATGCCTTTGGGGATATTTACAACCGGGTTATATCAGTTTCATCAGAGGGAGAAATACTTGGTAAGTACACCAAGATGCACCTTGTGCCGTTTGGAGAATATGTACCTTTGGCGAATTTTCTACCCAATTTTGTCCAATTTCAACCGTTTGAACATGGAAAAACAGTAAACCTTTTACCGATTACAAACGTTGAAGCAATGCAAACTAACAATCAGACAATAGAAGTCGGGACATCAATTTGCTTTGAGTCCGCATTTCCAAGCCATTTTCGGCAGTTTGTAAAAAAAGGGGCAGATGCGATGGGCATTCTCACGAACGATGCATGGTTTGCTGGAACCGCTTTTCCTGAGTTACATCTGGCGATGGCGCCTTTGCGTGCTGTTGAGAACCGAATTGCTGTTTTCCGCTGCGCGAATGGCGGATACTCATGCGTTGTCGACAATTTCGGACGGATAACAACACCTTTTGTCACGCCGCAACCTACAGAAGAATTCTTGATTGCAGAGGTGCCGCTTTCTGAAGGCAACTTGACTTTCTACACCCGTTATGGGGATTGGTTGTCTATTCTTTGCTTAGTGATTAGCCTCACATGTATTGCTTACGGAATTGTGGTCCGGCATTCAAACACAAAACCTACAACTATAGATAATTGAAAGGATATACATGCTAACAGATTTAAAAACAGAAGTTGATACGGTAGCAAACCGACTCCACGAACTCAGGGGGTATCTTTGACCAGCCCACAAAAGAAAAAGAATTAGAAGAACTCGAAAAAGAGGCAATGGCACCCGATTTTTGGGGAAACTCGCAGCGCGTCCAAACAGTAAATCAACGTATCGCCGCACTCAAGGATGAAATTGATGAATATGAAAAAATAAATAGTGCTGTTGACGATCTGCAGATTTTGATTGAACTTGCTATTGAAGAAAATGATAACAGTTTGGAACAAGAGATTCAGAATGGTGTAGCAACAGTTACAACGCAGTTAGAGAAAATGGAGCTGCGGTTAATGTTAAATGGGGAATTTGATGAGAACAATGCTATTCTTACCATTCATCCTGGAGCAGGAGGTGTTGACGCACAGGATTGGGCAGGTATGTTGATGCGAATGTATCTGCGGTGGTGCGACCAGCACAACTACACGACTGAAATCGCTGATCTTACGCCCGGAGATGAAGCTGGTATTAAAGGAGCAACAATTTTTGTAAAAGGTGCATCTGCTTATGGCTACTTACAGGCAGAATCCGGTGTACATCGTCTCGTTCGTCTATCCCCGTTTGATTTCAACAATAGACGACATACCTCATTTGCTGCGGTGCACGTTACGCCAGAAATTGACGATAGTGTTGATGTTGAAATCAATACCGAAGACCTTCGGATTGATACTTATAGAGCCAGTGGGGCTGGTGGACAACACGTTAATGTTACGGACTCGGCAGTCCGAATTAACCATATTCCGACAGGTATTATGGTACAGTGTCAGAATGAACGTTCCCAACATAAAAACCGAGAAATCGCTATGAAGGAATTGCGCTCTCGATTGTATATCCATTTTAGAGCGCAACGTGACGAAGAGATTGCAAAACTACAACCCGAAAGACGAGATATTGACTTCGGAAGCCAAATCCGATCTTATGTTCTACACCCGTATCAACGGGTAAAGGACACAAGAACAAACGTTGAGACAGGCAACGTTGATGCTGTCTTGAATGGTGATATAGATACGTTCATTGAGAGTTTTCTGAAAATGAAACCTGCGAAAAAAAGTAACTACCGTAGGACAGGAGGAAGACATGTCCAAATATAGATGTTATGTATACTTCTCAATCATTCTAAGTTTACTCTGTGTCAACACCTATGTATTCGCAGCAATGATTCATGTGCCTGCGGATCAACCTAATATTCAATCAGGTATTGATGCTGCAAAGGATGGCGATACGGTTTTAGTGGCAAATGGAATCTGCAAAGGTGAAGGAAATGTCAATATAGATTTTAAAGGAAAACAGATCACTGTTAAGTCCCTGAATGGTGCGGAAGCGACAATTATCAACTGTTTGTGGACGCCGAATACGCGAGGTTTCATCTTCCAGAGTGAAGAGACTTCTGATTCAGTATTGGATGGTTTTTCGATTAAGAATGGTGTGCATGATTTGGGCGGAGGAATCTATTGCAACAACGCTTCACCGACAATTAAAAATTGTGTAATTTCATTGAACCGATCAGTTGCGCCACAGTTACCAGGTCGCGGTGGAGGCGGAATATACTGCTTTAATTCTGATGCGGTCATAACTGCATGCAAAATTGTAGAAAATAGTGCAAATTCTGATCACGGTGGTGGTGTTCTCTTGACAGGAAATGCGAGAAATACCAAAAGTCAACCGAGCCTAATCAATTGTACTATTACAAAGAATGACGGTGGTGGTGTTTACTGCTTTGACGATGTGAACCCTATCATTAAGAATTCTACGGTGTCTCTGAATAATGGGCGGGGTATTGTCTATCACCATTTCGCACGAGGTAATAATATCATAACCAATTGTCTAATTACGGAAAACAGAGGCGGCGGCATAGAATGCAGTAACTACTCATACTTGAATATAACTGATTCTATCATTACACTTAACAAGGCAAAGACCGGTGGAGGGATTTTCTGTGATGGGTCATCAATAATTGAAGTCTCTGAATGTGTCATCGCACAGAATATCGCAACAGAGACTGGTGGTGGAATTCATGTTTATTCAAAGTGGGGGCATGCAGAAATTGCCTTTTGTACAATTACGCGGAATGTAGCAAACAAGAAAGGTGGTGGGGTATATGCTCTCATTAATATTTCTTTCTTTAATTTGTCAAATTCTATTATTTGGGGAAATATTACAAGAGGAGATTATGCTGAATTCGCTGGAGCCGGTAGGCAGATTACCATTAAGTCATGCGATATTCGAGGTGGTCTTGTCGGAATCGGCCTTGAACCTGATGGAAGATGGTTTACCTATGTAAACAACATTGACTCGGATCCACTTTTCGTTGATGCAGACAGAGGGGACTTTAGACTTGAGGAGAATAGTCCTGCTTCCGCAATGGGTGTGCAATCATTGTCTGTTAGGGAAGCACTTAGTGTAACTTCAGTCGGGAAACGGTTGGTAAAGTGGGCTGAACTGAAACGAAAATAATTAGCCGCTTTGACAGATTCAATCTGCTGCTAAGATATCTCAATTTGGCTTACGATGTCGTGGTTTGAGACACGGAAAATCAGTGGTTCTGAGGTTTTTGGAACAGATAGACTCTTGACTTCTAAACCACTATGTAATATACTTTAAAACAATACGTTCAATCCTTAAACTTGATGCTGGGAGATAGAACTATGCAGAAAAAAATACAGTCTGCGCCGACAATAGTCTATCCGGAATCAGACGGTAAGCCTATGGCAGAAACAGATGTACACCGAAAGTTGATGATGGATTCTATTTCAATACTTGAAAACCATTTCAAGTATCAGAATGACGTTTATGTATCGGGCAACCTACTAATGTATTATGAAAAAGGGGATCCAAGGAAATCTATATCCCCTGATGTGTTCGTGGTTTTCGGGGTTGAAAAGAAACTACGGAACACTTATCTGACGTGGGCAGAAGCAAACACACCTGATTTTGTGCTGGAAGTCGCAAGTCCGAGTACGTTTCAGAAAGATATAGGAGAAAAAAAAGAACTTTACGCGTCTGTGCTACGGGTGAACGAGTATTATATCTACGATCCACTTGGTCAGATTGCAACGAGTTTTATCGGGTACCGGCTTATTGATGGTGTATATCAAGAAATAGAATTCGTAAACAATCGTCTGCCATCAGTTGTATTAGGCTTGGAATTAGGGGAGCGTGATGGTGAGTTGCGTCTCTATAACCCAAACATATCACAGTGGTTGCAAACGCCGTCCGAACAGGCAGAAGATGCCGAGGCACGTGCTGAAAACGCTGAAGAACGCGCACAACAGGAAGCTAACGCTCGGCAAAATGCTGAAGAACGCGCACAACAGGAAATAATCGCACGCCAAAACGCTGAAGCAGAGCTTGCTAACGCATTAGCAGAAATTGAACGTCTTCGCGCCGAAAGATAATGAGTAACATCGGAATAATAAGGAAGACATAGAGTAAACATAAGTCAAAGTGATCGCTTGTTTGACATAATAGTCAAATTGTTTTGGTGTTGCATTGAACATAAGATAAAAGGTATAATTAAAATGGTCATCAGACAGAAAGGAGGGTAGACGTATGGAAGAAACAAATGACTTAATGCGACAACGGAAAGAAAAATTAAATGAAATCCGCGAAGCAGGTATTGACCCTTATCCGCATCAATACGCCCCAACACATACAACATCAGCAATTCATAAAGAATTTGAAGATGTCGATGAAACACCTGATGACACACACCGAGTTACTATCGCTGGTAGGATTATGACCAAACGCGATCATGGCAAGAGTAGTTTTGCGCATTTGCAGGATAGTACCGGACAAATCCAAATTTACGTGCGTCGAGACGATGTTGGAGCAGACTCTTATCGAATCTATCGCCGATTTGATGTTGGTGATATTATCGGTGCAAGCGGTATCGTTTTCCGTACACGCACTAGTGAATTAACAATCCTCGTTGATGCGGTGGAACTACTCTCCAAATCTATCCGCCCCCTCCCCGAAAAATGGCACGGTTTACAAGATAAACAGACTCGCTACAGACAACGATATGCCGATCTTATCATGAATCCCGAAGTGAAGGAAGTTTTTGTCAAGAGGACACAAATTGTCCAAGCTATTCGGGATATGCTCAATGAACAAAATTTTATTGAAGTAGAAACGCCTGTGTTGCAACCAATCTACGGTGGTGCAAGTGCCCGCCCCTTCACAACCTATCATAACACCTTAGACCAACCGCTATATCTTAGAATTGCAAACGAACTCTATCTAAAACGTCTCATAGTAGGAGGATTTGATCGGGTATACGAATTCTCGCGCGATTTCCGCAACGAAGGTATGGATAGAGACCATAGTCCAGAATTTACGATGCTTGAACTCTATCTGGCTTACGCAGATTACCTTGAGGTAATGGAACTAACAGAAATTCTGATTGCGCAAACGGTGGAGAAACTTCACGGCACAACAAAAATTACCTATCAGGATCAGGAAATAGATTTTACACCCCCGTGGCAAAGAATGACAATGATAGAGTCAATTCAGGAATATAGCGATTTTGATCCCGATACACTTTCTGCTCATGAACTCTATACAAAGGCAGCAAACGCAGGCGTTGAATTAGCAGGAGATGAATCAAAAGGCGAAATTATTGCAGAACTATTTGATGTTTATGTAGAGTCTAAACTAACTCAACCAACGTTTATCTACGACTACCCCATTGAAGTATCCCCGTTTGCCAAAAAGAAACCTGAGAATCCTGAACTCGTAGAACGGTTTGAATTTTTTATTAGCGGTATGGAAGTTGGCAACGCCTTTAGTGAGCTTAATGACCCGATTGACCAACGGCAGCGCTTTATGGAACAAGCAAGCAATTTAGCAAAAGGTGATGAAGAAGCGTTCATGGTTGACGAAGATTATTTGCGTGCGTTGGAATACGGAATGCCGCCCACGGGTGGACTCGGTATCGGAATCGACAGATTGACGATGTTATTGACGGATCAATATTCTATTCGGGATGTAATCCTATTTCCGCAGATGCGTCCAGAAAATTAAAATGAAAACCGCTCCAACACTATACACAGAAAGGTTGATACTTCGTTCTTTTACACTTGAAGATGTCGTTGATGTGCAAAGACTTACAGATGATCCTGATATGGCATCAACAACTTATCATATAGAATATCCATACAAAGATGGTATGGCAGAGGAGTGGATTGGATGGTATAACCAACAATTTGAAAAAGGCAAAGGTATTTATTTTGCGATTGCGTTTGCAAAAGACGAAACCTTAATTGGTGAAGTGGACTTAACATTCCGGACTCACCTTCCTTACAAAGACGCATCACTGAACTATTGGATAGGGAAATCGTATTGGAATTGTGGGTATTGCACTGAGGCAGCAAAAGCTGTTGTTGCTTATGGATTGCGAGAACATGACATTGAGTTAATTTTCGCCGAGCACTTCAAACGAAATCCCGCCTCTGGCAGGGTGATGCAAAAAATAGGGATGCGCTACAAAGATTTTTTTCCTAAAGACCCAGAAAACGATGCTTCTGAGGATACGCTCCTGTACATTATTAAAAAGGATGAATTTGAAGGAAAATGATAACCGCACCAACACTACACACAGAAAGGTTGGTACTTCGTCCATTTAAACTTGAAGATGCACCAGATGTACAACGTTTCGCAGGTGATCGTGATGTGGCATCAACTACATGTGCAATCCCACATCCTTATGAAGACGGAATGGCAGAAGAGTGGATTAGTACCCATCAACCAGATTTTGAGAAAGGAACAGGAATCAATCTGGCGATAACGTTTAAAGATACTGAAAAAACGGAAGACACAATTCTGATTGGTGCAATTGGTTTAGGAATTGATCTTACTGAAAAGATTGGAGAACTCGGTTATTGGGTCGGTAAACCGTATTGGAATAGCGGGTATTGTACAGAGGCTGCGAAGGCTATCTTAACCTATGCTTTTGACGTTTTAGAGTTGACGAGTATTCACGCTTTTTATTTCAAACGAAATCCGGCATCGGGTCGTGTCTTGGAAAAGATTGGCATGCAATTTGAGGAATGCTTCCCTAAGGGAGTAGAAAAATGGGGCGTACTTGAAGATTTAGTAAAATACAGCATACAAAATAAAACAGATAATTCTTAATCGGGTAAAAAACAGCATTAGTTTCAGGAGGCTACAGATGCCTTTGATAATCTGTTCTAAACAGCATTTTTAATATGAAATTTGAATGGTTCGTAGCCTCGCGGTATCTGCTTTCACGGAGAAAACAATCGTTTATCTCAGTTATTAGCATTATCTCCATTGCAGGGGTTGGTCTCGGCGTTGCAACTGTGATTTTAGTAATTGCCGTTTTAGATGGTGTAGAACATGGACTCAAAGAGCGATTTCTTGCGAATGACGCACACGTGATTCTAAGATTGATTGACAACGGGTACTTTAAGAATTACCAAGATAAAATTGAAGCCATTAAGAAAGTTGAGGGGGTAGTCGCCGCATCGCCTGTTGTTTATTCACAACTCGCTGTTTTTCGAGAAGGTGCCGAACAGATCGAAGATGTAATTATCATCAAAGGAATTGAACCAGAAGTTGAGGATAAAGTTACAGGTTTCACAAAGTTTGTGAATGGCTCATACGATTTCCAAAATGATGATTTAATCGACAAAGCAAGATTTTTAAATGATGAAACGATTACTGGTGGAATTGTGCTTGGCTCACGATTAGCAAAACGTCTCATTGTAAACAAGGGTGATATCCTACGTCTTGTCGTAAAATTGGTGAATGACGGGACGACAGTAGACGCGTTTACGCCGTTAATCAGGAATTTTGTTGTAATAGGGTTTTACGAATCGGAATTGGCAGTTTATGACAACCGAACGGCTTTTATACATTTAGAAACTGCACAAAAAATATATCAAGTAGGTGATAAAGTAAATTTTATTTTGATTCGATTGGAAGATGCCGAACTTGCCCCGAAAATGGGAGAAAAAATAGAAGCAGCAGCAGATTTTGATTTTCTTGAGATGCCGGGAACAACAACATGGTTGGAAACACACGCGCCGTTGTTCACCGCATTGAAATTGGAAAAGATCGCTACGGTTATCATTGAAGCACTCATTATTTTGGTTGCTGCCTTTAATATCGCAAGCACATTGATAATGACGGTCATGGAAAAAACACGAGACGTTGGAATGCTACGTACACTTGGAGCATCGCGTGGTCACATTATGAGTATTTTCATGATTAAAGGAAGTGTGATTGGCATGTTAGGAACGATAGTTGGAACGACTCTGGGACTTTATATGTGTTGGTTGCTGAGCACAAATGTAGTAAGGCCCTCACCTTGGTATGCAGTTGAAGTTATTGGAATAGTAAGTTTATACCAGGTCGCAATTGCGTCCCGCCGTATTGATATTGCAGGCATTCTGCTCCTCATCTTTGTGCCAATACAAAGCATAGGTTGGCTTGTTCTAAAGGTATTACCTGCAATGAGTTGGCAAATTCCGTCTGTGATACTACTTCTAATTAAGGGTATAGGTATAGGGTTGTTAATCTTCTCTATTTTTGCTATGATAAAATCATGGTCGAAGTTGTCTTCAAAATGGAAGTTGACTTTCTTACTTTTTTGGACTATAGTATTTGGTTTTGTGCTTTTCTCGATTGTTGAACCTATTTCTTTGGAAAAATTGGGCTTGAGTGCGATTTACCAAATGAATCAACTACCGATAAAAGTGAATTGGTTTTTTGTCGGTTTTATAAACGTGCTCTCATTCGCTATTTGTTGGTTTGCGACAATATATCCAGCGTGGCAAGCATCAAATTTGAAACCAATAGAGGCGTTGCAATATGAATAAAGCCAAATTATAGTGAATTATAAAAATATGTTGACACCCTTCTGTAGGAGCGATCTCCGAATCGCGATTAAACACAATGATAGTCGGGAATCGGAGTTCCCTCCTACCCTAAAAATGTTAAAGTAATTCTTAAATCCACTAAAAGCTAACCCTAATACTGTGTACTTCAATGGATAAACTAATAAGAATTGACAACTTATATAAATCCTTTTATGATGGTGACACAGAGCTGCAAATACTTAAAGGTGTCAACCTTAATGTTCACAAATCAGAGATGCTCGCTATAATGGGAGCATCAGGTGTTGGAAAAAGCACTTTATTACATATCATTGGAACACTGGACCGCCCTACGGGCGGAAACATTTTTTACGAGGACGAGGACATCACGGTTTTTTCTGAACGCGAATTGACTCAATTTAGAAATGACGCAATCGGTTTTGTGTTTCAGTTTCACCAATTACTGCCAGAATTTACCGCGTTAGAAAACGTTGCAATGAGTAGATTAATTAGAAATAAAAAAAATGCAGCGGACAAAGATGGGAACCGCTATAGCAGCGATGCTTATGAAAATGCAGAAATTCTTCTTGAAAATGTCGGACTCTCCGAACGTCTTGAACATTTTCCGAGCCAACTTTCTGGAGGGGAACGCCAACGCGTAGCAATTGCAAGAGCATTGATCAATCAACCTAAAGTCGTTCTCGCCGATGAACCGACAGGCAACATTGACGACAAAACAAGTGAAGCAGTACTTGATGTTTTACAAGATATAAATGAGCGACTCAACCAAACATTTATTATCGTAACACACGACTCGCGGCTATCCAAGCGCGCAAATCGGACAGTTCACCTTGTTGATGGCAAAATCGCTGACTAACAACAATATGAGAAATTTGTACATAGGAAGGTATAGGTAATGTTGATTTATCTCGACGGAGAATTTTTACCGCGTGAGGAGGCAAAAATTTCCGTGTTTGACCATGGATTACTCTATGGTGATGGTGTTTTTGAAGGTATCCGTTGCTATAATGGGTTCGTCTTTAAACTGGATGAACACTTAGAAAGGCTTTACGATTCTGCAAAGTCGCTTATGCTACAAATCCCAATTTCGATTGACGTGATGAAGCAAAACGTGCTTGAAACGCTCCGTCAAAATCAACTCCGCGAGGGATATATCAGATTGATTGTAACCCGCGGCGTAGGCGACTTAGGACTCGACCCCGATAAATGCCAGAATCCATCAGTAATTATTATTGCAGATAAAATTGCATTATACCCACAAAATTTTTATGAAAATGGGTTGGAAATTGTCACAGTATCGGTTCGCAGGAATTATCCTGAAGCAATCAACCCACGGATTAAATCGTTAAATTACCTAAACAATATTCTTGCGAAAATAGAGGCGAAACAATCAGGTGCTGTGGAAGCATTGATGCTCAACAATGACGGCTATGTTGTGGAGTGCAGCGGAGATAATATATTTTGGATTAAAAATGAGATAATTGTTACGCCACCACCTCATATCGGTATTTTGGAAGGTGTAACTCGGAATAGTGTAATCGCGCTTGCACGCGAGGCAGGATTTCAAGTTGAAGAGCGCGTTTTTACCCGACATGATCTATATATTGCAGATGAATGCTTCCTTACAGGGACAGCAGCGGAAGTGATTCCTGTTGTAAAACTTGACCAACGTGTTATTGGAAATGGAAAACCGGGAAAAGTTACGCAAAAACTTATTGCAGCATTCCGACATCTGGCGAATAACTTTGGAACCCCTATCTGTTCTGAGGACGCCTGAAGATGACAGTATCGGAGAGCAAAAAGCATAACTACACGCAATGAAAAGGAGAAACTCAACCATGAATGGGATCAAAAATTCTGCACTGACTTTTATTTTTACTTTCGTAGGCATTTCAATCTTATCTTTTATATTCAGTTTTACTGTTAGGGCAGGTCAGTCTACAGATACAACCTTTGGCCCCAAACCTGCCGAAGAAACGCAACCCGCTGAAACTGCTGTAGAGGAAGAAAAACCACGAGTTGATGAGACGTTTATGGTTAAAAAAATTGAGTTCAAAGGTGTACAAACACTCCGAAAGGAGATGCTGCAAACTCTCATTCAAACACAAGTTGGCCAAGAAATTTCGGATGAACTGCTGACAAAAGACATTGAAAGTCTTTACAAAGACACTGGATTTTTCTATGATATAGTTGTAGATGTACGAAATAGTGAAGGTGGCGGTTTTGAGGTTACCTATATACTTAAGGAAAGCCCAAAAGTGGAAGGGATTAACATCATTGGAAATGACGAGTTGGACACCGGAAAACTGATGGACAGGGTCACTTTACGGCGTTCAGAAATTTATAATGATCGTCTTCGTTGGGAAAGCGAACGGGCAATCCGCAAGTTATATCACGAAAAAGGTTATTATCTCGTAAATATACAAGTGCATGTTGATCAAGATGAAGAGAAGAACACTAATCAGATAACTTTTGAGATAGATGAGGGACCGCGCGTCAGAATCACTGAAATCAACTTTATCGGAAATGATCAGGTTGATGCCAAAAAACTACAAAAAAAGATGAAGACGCGCGTAGGAAAACATTTTGATGAAATCCTGTTTGAAGAAGAGGATTTAGGTCTGAATCTCCGTAATTACTATCAAGACTTGGGGTTTGCACAAGTTAAGATTTCAGGGCACACCAAACGTTTTACCGAAGACAAAACAGGGCTGATGCTTGATGTTACGGTTGATGAAGGCGCGCAATTTGCTGTAGGTACATATACCGTTCAGATTGAAGCAGGAGAGAAAATAGTTTTTTCTGAACAAAAGGTCCAAGAGATGTTGGACCCCGCAGAAGGTGAAATCTTCAACCGCGCCACTTTTGATGAATCAATTACGAAGTTGGAGCAAACATATTATGACAAAGGCTACCTTCTTGCCAATGTAAATCCGATGCCGTTTTTTGATGAAGTAAACGCTCTGGTGAACATCAACTTGAAAATCGACCAAGGTGATGTTATAATTATTGACGATGTGCCGATTACAGGTTTAGAAAAAACGAAGGATTATATAATTAGGCGCGAACTGGATTGGTTGAATATCAAATCGGATGAATTGCTCGATGTTAAAGTTCTCCGCAAAGCGCGGCAACGCCTTTTCCAGATGGGTCCATTTATTCGCGCTGTTGATTTTGTTCCCAGCGATACCGAAAAGGATAGCCGAAAGGACCTTGTCGTAAATATCGCAGAATCACCAACGACCGGAACACTTAGTGTAGGTGGCGGATACGGTAGCGAAGGCGGTATCTTTGGAACGGCAGAAGTGGGACAGCACAATCTATTTGGAAGGGCTTACCGTGTATACCTAAAAGGTGAGTTAGGCACACGCGACCATCATACAGCAGAAGCACGTTTTGGAACACCGTGGATATTTGGTACACCGACACGACTTAATGCAAGTATTTACAACAAACGCCGTTTTCGCCGATATTACAGTACGGTCGGTGCCGCCCTAAATCAAGGTTATTTGGCTGACCGATATGTTTGGGATACACGAGGTGCATCTGTGTCTGTCGGACGACCAATTGGTTTCGATATTGACGCATCGGTCAGGTTTCGTAACGAACTTGTTAAAGCAAATACACCAGATAGAGAAGTATTTAATCGTTCAACTCGAAGCATCTTATTTGCTATCGGGCGCGATACGCGTGATTACCGTACATCGCTTTATGACCCGATGGGTGGAAGTTCAAGCAGCATCTCTTATGAATACTCTGGTGGCTTCTTAGGCGCAGACAACGAGTTCCAAAAATATACTGCAGATACAAGTTGGTTTTTTAGTCCTTGGTGGAACCACGTCTTTGCTATCCATGCCCGTGCAGGCTATATGCGAAGCAGGAGTGGCGACCGCAGAGAACTTTTCTATGAGCGGTTTTATTTGGGTGGTGTAGATACAATCCGCGGTTATGAGGACTGGGAAATTTATCCTGATCCTATTAATTCTGAAGTTCCTAATCCCTATGGTGGCAACAAGGTATTCTTCACCAACTTGGAGTATCGTATTCCGGTTTCACCACAACTCACAACGGCCCTCTTCTTCGATTTTGGACAGGTGTGGGATGAAAGCATACCGAATGTTTTTAATCAAATTAACCTGAAGCGCGGTGCTGGTGTTGAGGCACGCCTACAGATGTTAGGTATGTTAGCACGTTTCGGTTGGGGATACGGGTTTGATCGTCAAAATCGACAACCACAAGGCAGGTTCTACTTTACAATCGGTCCTGGTTTTTAATGTACTAATCATAAATTGTTTCTGAATAGAGTACTACAACCTATCTCATAAATCGTGGGAGGGCTTTGTAAACGCGATCTTCAAGAAATGTTTACTTCAGTAGAAACGCGTTAGTATTTTACGGCTTGGATTGAGCGTAGTGAAACAACAAATTCCGATTTATGAGATGCACTCTAATAATCTGATCATATCAATGACTGGGCAACACGAATCAGATAAATTTTGTTTGCCTGAAAAGGATAAATTATGAAAAAGCTGGTTTTAGTTATATTTTCAATGGCGCTGTTCGGCTTAATGGCAGGCAGTATCGGTCAAGAGACGTTCAAATTTGGCATAATTGATAGCAACCGGGTTCTGCTAAACTACCAAAAAGCAATTGAAGCTGACAAGGAACTCAAAGCTGGAGAGCAAAAATTGAAAGAAAATCTTGATAATATTGCTGCCGAAATAAGAACGAAGCAAGAGAAAAAAACAAAAACTGAACTTTTTGTTGAAGAAGCTGAAACTGCTGGTTTAGAGAAAGAAATTGAAGACCTAAAGTTGAACCATCAGCAAATGTTTGAACGAGGTAGACAAGTTCTCTTGGAAAGGAACCAAGAACTGATGGGACCAATTTTCAAGGAACTTGAAGAACTTATCATTAAAGTTGGCAAAGAAGAAAATTACGATCTGATTATTGACAGACAGGCTGTACTCTACTTTAATGAGAAACACGATATAACCGATAAATTTATTAAATTAATTAATGCTGGTGCCGAAAAGACTGAACCAAAAAAAGAAAATGCCGAAAAACCACAGCCTTCAACCGGAGATGCGAAATAAATCCTATTCATACCAACAAGGTATGAGGTTATAGCTTAAAACCAATTCTCGGATTTAGTTGCACTGTGGCTCGCCTTAATGAGGAATATGCGTATGAAACTGAAGGATATTTGTGAACACTTAGGTGGTGAGCTCTCTGGTGATGGTGAGATAGAAATTACTGGTGTTTCTGGCATCAAAGAAGCTGTCCCGAGTCAGATTACCTTTGTTGCGAATTCGAAATATCTTGGTGCTATAGCTACTACGCAAGCATCGGCAATCATCATCGGGCGCGGTGTATCTGGAAATGGAAAAGCGACTATTTGTGTTGACAATCCGTATTGGGCATTCGTCAAAGTTTTGGAATTATTTGCTTGGGATACAGGGCAACAGACACAATCGGGCATCCATAAAACTGCCATTATAGGTGAGAACGTCACACTCGGAGAAGGTGTTGCAATACAGGCACACAGTGTAATCGGTGACAATGTTGAGATCGGTAGTGATACTGTCATTATGCCGCTTGTCTATATCGGGTCTGGCAGCAGAATTGGAAACGGTGGGTTAATCTACTCTCACGTTAGTATCCGTGAAAACATAACTATCGGAGATCGTGTTATTATCCACTGTGGTGCGGTTATTGGAAGCGATGGCTTCGGTTTTATGCCTGATCCTGCCAACCATAGCCAATACAAAATTCCACAAATCGGCACAGTTATTATTGAGGACGATGTTGAAATTGGCGCCAATACTACAATTGATAGAGCAACGCTTGCTGAAACGCTTATTAAAAGTGGGACAAAACTTGATAACCTTGTTCAAATCGCTCACAATGTGGTTATCGGGAAAGATTGTTGTTTGGCTGCACAGTCTGGTATTGCGGGGAGTGCCACTCTGGGCGATCGGATAAACATTGCTGGGCAATCTGGTGTAGTTGGACATTTAACACTTGGCGAAAACAGTGTGCTTTACGCTAAATCCGCAATAACCAAAGATGTCCCTGCTGGAAGTCAACTCTCAGGATTTCCTGCCCGTCCACATAAACAGGAATTGCGGCTTCAAGCTTCCACCCGAAAATTACCTGCGCTACTCCAAGAGTTTACCCAACTCCAGAAACGTGTTGAGGAATTAGAAGCGAAACTGCAAGAATTGGAAGACTAACGAGTTGTGCTAAATAACCATTTGTAGAACTTTATTTCACAAAAGAAAATGTTTGTAAGCCATTATCATATATTTATATGTTCTTCAGTCCCGACAAAT